>MERG01000433.1:0-2284 GCA_001771985.1 Betaproteobacteria bacterium RIFCSPLOWO2_12_FULL_62_13
CTTGAGGGGGGAAGGTTGGGATGGGGGTGATCGAGCGTTACAGAAACATCCTGAAATGTCGCAAACGTTTTGACTCCTCGACGCTTGCAAGTGACCGCGCGCGGCTGCAACGCTGCTTCGCAGCCGGCCTCTGCATGCGCCGCTATCTGACGCTGATGCCGGCAGCTTTGAGGACTTTACCTATGCTCGCCATTTCCGATTTCATGAATAATCCCCGCCGCGATTACATGCCCTTGCCGCCGGTGCAGAGAATTCGATCGCCGGTGACGAAGGATGATTGATCGGAGGCAAGAAAAACGGCGACGTTCGCCACCTCCTGCGGCTTTCCCGTTCGTCCCAGGGCAGTGCCTGCCAGCTCGGCGGCGGTATGGGCGCCCGCTCCTTTCTCCGGATACCACTCCGGGTTCGCGCGGACGTTGTCTATGAGTGACAAAGCAATGAGGTTCGCCCGTATGCCGTACGGCCCGAGCTCCAGGGCGAGCGACTTGATAAGGCCGTAGAGGCCCGTCTTGGAAGCCACCACATGCGCGCGTTGCGGCATCGAGGTGAGTGATGCCAGACCGCCGAGTGCAATGATGCTTCCTCCCTTGCCTCGCTTGATCATGGACGGCGCGAGCGCCTTGGCGAGATAGAAAGTCGAATGAAGATTCACGGCAAATACCCGGTGCCACTCTTCGTAGCTGATATCCCAGAAGTCCTGATGGGGACGTCTTCCTGCGACGTTCACCAGGACATCGATATTGCCGAAATGATCGAGGCCGCGCTGCACCATGCGATTCACTTGTTCGTGATCGCTTACGTCGGTCAGCAGCGGGAGCGTCTTGACGCCGAATTCCTTGCATTCGTTCGAAACCTGCTCCAGCGCCTTGGTGTTCTCTCTGGACACGAGTATCAGATCGGCGCCTTCGCGGGCGAAGGCGAGAGCAATGGCTTTCCCGTTGTTGCGGCCGGCGCCGGCAATCAACGCTGTCTTTCCTTGTAATTGCTGCATGGGAGCCTTCTGGGAACGTTGTGCGTCATGCGACGCGTGCGGGGATGGGAGCGACGCGCATCGAAGCGGGGCTTTCAATCTCGGCGCCGCGCATGAGCGCCGCGAGGGGCTCCATGTCGTTCAGCTCGTCGAGCCGCGCTACGAGCTCGATGATCTTCTCCACTGCCGCAGCGGGTAACGCAACCTTGGCGAGCCCTCTGAATTTCCGTTCGATGTCCTCGCGCGTCAGCGGATATTTCGAGGTGCCGCGCCGCTGATCGATGCTTTCGGTGCAGACGCGGCCGTCGTTGAGCTCGGCTTCGACGCGCACCGCATGGCGCGTGGCCGCTCCCCCCGCGTCGAAAGCGGGCTCGTGGGCGATCCGTATGCGCTGGATGAGCGCCATCACGGCGGGATCCGCAAGATGCGATTCGTCGAACTGCTCGATGAAGACTGCGCCGTCGAGCAGCTTCACCGCCGAAGTGTAATAACAGTTCATCTGCGCGGCGACGACCCCAGCCGGCACGTACTTCCAGCCGACGTTGCTCACCGCCTTTCGTGACATGAATATGCGCAGCTCCCTAAGATTGTCAGCAGCCACGCCGCGCTGCATCAGACGGTCGATCGCGTCCACGGTCGTATGCGTGCTGCCGCAGGAGGCGTAAGCCTTGAAGCCGACTTCCGTGAGCTCCCAGCGTGAGCCCAGCTCCGCGTATGCGGCGGGCGCGTCGACGGTGTCGCACATCGTGCTGAAGAAGCCGGCGAATGATTTCTCGAGCGCGGTGCGGCTGCCGGTGAAGCCGCGCTTTGCCAGGACCGCCGCGAGTATGCCGCTCTGCGCTGCGCGGCCGGCGTGAAAGCGTTTGCTCATCGCGCCGGTGCGGGCGCCGTGGAGGCCCGCAGCCTGGGTGGCCGCTATGCCCAGCGCATCGGTCGCTGCTTCGGCGCTCAGGCCCAGCAGATTTGCGCCTGCCGCGGCAGCCGCGAGCGTGCCCACGGTTCCTGTCGTGTGATGGCCGCGCAGGCCGTGTCCAAGGCCCACCGCAATCCCGATACGCAAGCCGACTTCGTAGCCGGTGATGATTGCCGTCAAAAACGCGCCGGGAGTTTTGCCGTATGCTTCCGCGAGAGCGAAAGCCGCGGGTATCGTGACCGCGCCCGGGTGCATGCTCGCGCGCAGATGGAGGTCATCCAGTTCGAAGCCGTGAGTTGCCGTGCCGTTCGCCATCGCCGCGGCGTCTACGCCGCAGCGAGCGTCACGGCCCCACAGCGAAGCGCGGCCGCCGGGGCTCAAATCCAGCGCGGTCTCGGCGC
>MERG01000433.1:2316-8890 GCA_001771985.1 Betaproteobacteria bacterium RIFCSPLOWO2_12_FULL_62_13
ACGGCCCCACAGCGAAGCGCGGCCGCCGGGGCTCAAATCCAGCGCGGTCTCGGCGCTGATGCGGCCCCACGGCTGCTGTGAGCCGAACAGGGCGCAGCCGAGCGCATCGAGGAGGCACAGCTTCGCGTGAGTCCAGGCAGCGTGCGGTATGTCGGCGCGCTTGAGGGACGCGATCCATTCCGCGAGGCGTGCGGTAACAGGCGTAGCGACGGTTTCACTGGCCGTTGTCAATTTCATCGCTCCAAGCTGTCATTCCCGCGCAAGCGGGAATCCATAGGGTACCTATCTTGCGAGTCCATCCGCAAAGCTCTGTCGATGCAAATTCCTGCGACGTTCACTGCGAGGAATGTAAACGTAGCAGGTCCTGTTCAGCGCCGTATGGATTCCTGCCTTCGCGGGAATGACCCCACAGAAAAGTCGGAAAGATGTTTTTTTTACTCTGCGCGCCGGTTGCTTGTCAACGCATCGTTTCAGTGGACAGTGCCGGTTCCACCAGCCGAAACAGGAACTGATGCCTCGGAGCCGATGCTATGATGCCGGACGAGAAGTTCCGCCACGCATGATCCGGAGGATGAATCATGAACGATATGTCGCCAGCCGCCGTCCCCACGCGCTCCAGCCGCATGGTGGAGTTCCTGCTGTCGCTGCGCCTTGATGCCCTGCCTCCGGATGTCGTTCGACAGGCGCGCATACGTTTGCTCGACGGACTTGGCTGCGGTCTGTACGGGGCCGTGATGCCGTGGGGCAGGATTGCCGCGGACGTGGTGTACGAGGAGCGCTCGAGTGGCGCCGCGACCATCTACGCCAGGCGCGATCCGGTTGCGGCCGCGCGCGCCGCACTCGTGAACGGCACGGCGACCCATGGCATCGAGCTTGACGACATCGTCCCCGGTGCGCACGTGCATCCGGGTGCGGTCGTTATTCCCGCGGCACTCGCTACGGCCGAGCAGCATGGCGCATCCGGTGAACGGCTGCTCGCCGGACTCATCGCCGGCTACGAGACGATGGCGCGTGTGGGGCGCGCGATCGGCGAAGCGGGATGGGGTTTTCACATCACCGGAGTCGCAGGCCCTGTCGGCGCCGCTGTCGCGAGCGGTGTTGCCCAGGGCCTGTCGTTCGAAGAGATCATGCGCGCCGTCGGCATAGCGTGCTCGAACGCCGCCGGCATCAAGAGTTTCACTCAAGGCAGCGGCGGCATGATCAAACGCATGCATGCAGGACGTGCGGCCGAGTCGGGAGTGCTCGCCTGCGCGCTCGCGCGCAAAGGCTTCACGGCGCCGCTTGCCGCCCTCGATGGGCGCTTCGGTTTGCTGGAGGTTTTCGGCGGCGATCAGGCCCGTCCGCAGGCGCTGGATCATGGACTCGGCGAGGGATACGCAGTGAGCCGCGTCTGGACGAAAGTCTATCCCTGCTGCGGTGTGCTGCACACAACAGCCCAGGCATTGCACGCTTTGCGTGTCGCGCATGGCGTGGACCCGTCGGCGATCCGGAGCGTGCGTATCGGCACGAACAAGCGCGCGATAGCGCTGAACGGCGAAATTGCGCCGAAGGAAACGATGGCGGCGCAGTACAGCATGCCGTTCACCGCCGCCGTCGCGTTGACCCGGGACCCGAAAGACCCGCGCTTCTACGCGGCCGACGCGCTGAATGATCCCGTTGTCTGCGATCTCGCGCGCCGTGTCGAGCTCTATGCCGACCCGGAGATGGAGGCGCTTTATCCTCGTTACGGCACCCGGGCGGAGGTGCGGCTCGACGACGGCCGGACCCTCGAAACCAAACTGCTGGATGCGCACGGCACGCCGGCCGATCCCTGCAGCGAAGTAGAGGCAAAAGAAAAATTCCGCTGCCTGGCTGCGATGACGAACACTGCCGAATCGATCGGGCAGGTCCTCGCGGCGGTCGAGCGTCTCGACAAACTTCAGTCGGTCGCGCCATTGTCCAACGCGTTGCGCGCGGGAGTGCGCGATTAACCCGCGCGGGCGGGACCGGGTTCGCTCCCGCTGCGCCTTCACGTCTCTTTGATCGGGAAATTGCCGATGTGTGCCGCCAAGACGATGTTTGACAAGATCTGGGACATGCACGTCGTATGCGAACGCGCCGGCGGCGAGCAGTTGCTCTACGTCGACTACAACGTGGTGAGCGAAGGACCGTTCTACGCGTTCAACGGCCTGCGCGAGGAGGGCCGCCGGGTGCGTTACCCGGAGAAGACGCTCGCCATGGCCGACCACTACACTCCGACCGTCGGCCGCAGCCTCGGGCTGGCGGGTGTGGCCGATCCGGAGGCGCGCGTCATGATTGAACAGCTCGAACAGAACACGAAGTGGGCGGGCATTACCCGCCACTACGGGCTGATGCACCCGCTGCAGGGCATCATGCACGTTGTGCCGCAGGAACTCGGCATGGCGCAACCCGGCATGGTGATCACGGGCGCCGACTCGCACACGTCCACCAACGGCGCCTTCGGCGCCTGCGGCTTCGGCGTAGGCGCTTCCCAGGTCAAGCACATCCTCGCTACACAGACGATCTGGCTGCGCAAGCCGCACTCGATGCGCGTCACCGTGGACGGCGAGTTGGGACGCGGCGTTTCCGCGAAGGACGTGATTCTCGCCATCATCGCCGAGATCGGGATAGGCGGCGGAGCAGGACACGCGGTGGAGTATGCCGGCAGCGCAATCCGGAGCCTGACCATGGAAGGGCGCATGACCCTGTGCAACATGTCGATCGAAGCCGGCGCTCGCGTGGGCATGGTCGCTCCCGATACGAAAACCCTCGATTACCTTCGCGGGCGGGAACTTGCGCCGCAAGGCGACGACTGGGAACACGCCGCACGTTTCTGGGCCTCAGTGGTGTCGGACGAGGACGCATTGTTCTCGCGCGAAGGGCGGCTCGATGGCAGCGTGATCGAGCCGATGGTGACCTGGGGGACCTGCCAGGACGAGGCGGCGCCGGTCTCCGGCGTGGTTCCGGACCCGGCCGCGTTCGCCGATCCGGCGCGCAGCAGCCGGGCGGAAAAAGCACTTGCCTACATGGCCCTGAGACCCGGGACCGCAATTCAGGACGTCAAGGTCGACCGCGTCTTCATCGGCTCTTGCACCAACTCGCGGCTGGAAGACCTGCGGGCTGCCGCGGCCGTTGCGCGCGGACGCAAGACCGTGGTGCCGGCGATCATCGTGCCGGGCTCGATGACGGTGAAGCGTGCCGCCGAGAAGGAAGGTCTGCACGAGATCTTCCTGGGTGCGGGATTCGAGTGGCGAGACCCCGGCTGTTCGATGTGCACGGGCGCCAACGGCGATCGGCTCGCGCCCGGAGAGCGCTGCGCGTCAACCTCCAACCGCAACTTCGAAGGACGCCAGGGCAGGGAATCGCGCACTCACCTGGTGAGCCCGGCGATGGCCGCCGCCGCGGCGTTGACCGGCCGCCTTGCGGACGTACGGGAGTTTATCTAGGGAGGACCATGGAACCCTTCACGACACTCACGGCAGTCGCTGCGCCGTACTTTTTCCCCGACGTCGACACCGACTGCATCATCCCGCACCGGTTCCTGCGCAAGCCGCTTTCCGCCGGGTATCGGAATTTCCTGTTCCATGACGAGCGTCTTGCACCGGACGGCAAGGAGAAGCCCGATTTCATACTGCACCGCCCGCCCTACCGGGGAGCACGGATTCTCATAGCGGGGCGGAACTTTGGGTGCGGCTCGGCGCGCGAGGGCGCCGTCTACGCGCTGCACGACTGGGGATTCAGGGCCGTGATTGCGCCGAGCTACGCGGATTTTTTCAGGGCAAACTGTCTCCAGAACGGTTTGCTCCCGGTTGAACTGCCGGAATCCGTCGTTGAGACCATGAGCCGGCATGCTGAAGCGCATCCCGGCGCCGTGGTGTCAATCGACTTGCGCGAACAACTCGTGGTGGCGCCGGATGGGTCCCGCCACCGTTTCGAAATCGAGGCGGCGAGAAAGGAGCAACTGCTTGCGGGGCTCGACGACATCGGCGTCACGCTCCAGCGATCGGCCACAATTGCGGACTTCGAAAAGACGTATTTCGCCCAGGTCCCGTGGCTCAGGCCAAACCGCGCATCGTAGAAGCGGTCTCAAAAACTGTGTCGTTCCAGCGCAAGCGGGAACCCATACGGCGGGTCACCTCGCGTGAACCGTACTATGGATTCCCGTTTTTTCACGGGAATGACAACCAATGTTATGGTGCAAGAGCGTTGTTAGAAGGCGTAGGGCAGGTTGCCGCGTGAGCGGCTACCTGACGATCCATGCCCGGGAGCGCGCCACGCACCCCGGCCTACGTCGACTTGCGCCGGCGCGCGCAAGTTGATCAGATTATTTGAGCTTGATGCCCGCGGACTTGATCAGTTTGGCCCACCTCGTCTCTTCGTAATGAATCAAGGCCGTCAGCTCCTGCGGCGTGCTGTGCACAGCATCGGCGCCGCCCGCCGCCATGCTCTTCTGAATCTCGGGCGACTTCAGCACCTCGCCGATCTCGCGGTTCAGCTTCGTTATTATGGCCTTGGGCGTTCCGCCCGGCGCTATCACGGCGTACCAGCCGGTGACATCGAAGCCCGGCAAACCGCTCTCGGCGATCGTCGGCACATCGGGCAGGACCTTGGACCGCTTGCCGCTGCTTGAACCGAGCAGCCGCAGCCTGCTTGCTTTGACGTGCGGCATCGTGGAGGTCGAGCTCGCAAACAGAAACTGGAGCTGCCCGCGCATCAAATCGAGCAATCCGGGGCCGGTCCCCTTGTAGGGCACGTGCACCATTTTGATCCCGGCCATCTCCATGAGAAGTTCCGTCGCGAGATGCGCCATGGACCCCATACCCGTTGACCCGTAGTTGATTACGCCCGGTTTGCCCTTGGCGTAGGCAATCATTTCCTTCACTGCCTTCGCGGGGAAGGACGGATTGGTGCTCAGGAGGTAGGGCTGCGACGTCAGCCGCGCGATCGCGGCAAATGTCTTGTCCATATCGACGGGGGCATTGTGGATCAGGCTTGCGCCAATCACCTGGCTGCCCGAGAGCATGAACAAGGTATAGCCATCCGGGTTGGCCTCGGCGGCAATATTGCGGGCCAGCACCCCACCAACCCCGGGGCGATTGTCAACGATGATCGACTGCCCGATGCGCTCGCTCAGCTTGGCGCTAACGATGCGCGCAGTGATGTCGGTGCCTCCCCCGGGGCTGAAACCGACCAGCAATCGGATCGGCTTAGTTGGATATGCGGTCGATTGCGCATTGACGCATTCCGTTACCAGCAAACCAGTAACGAAACAAACCATCAAGGCGCTCGTACGATGAAGCGGGGATGTCGGTTGCATGATTTCCTCCTCCTGGCAGTGTGTCGGACTCGGGCAGAAAAATGGGGCCAAAAAATAAAAATGGGGCCAGGCTCGAATGGCACTTACTTAAGCTGTGGGCATCGGGAACTCCTGCCCTTCAAGGCTCTTGCGGGGAGAGGCGCGTTGGAGCGGGCGCAAGGGGTGCGATCGTGAAAGCGGGCCCGATCCGGCGTAGGGTGCGCTTGCGCACCATGCAGAAAAGATGTCCGGATCCATGCGACGCCATCACATTGGTGCGCAAGCGCACCCTACGCTATGCCGTTGAATCCACGATATCGAATCTTGCCGAGCTGCGATGCTTGGCTTAAGTAAGTGCCATTCGGGCCAGGCTCGATTTATTTTGAAGAACTGCAATAAAACGCGCAATGAATCGCAATAACTCGAGCCTGGCCCCATTTTTCCATTTTTCACTCCTACGCTTCCTCCCGATCAAGAGGTCTTTACCAGCAGCTTCGCAAGCGCGGCTGCGTCTTCGAGTTTCTCGAGCCCGAGAACCGCATCGCGTATGGCCGCGACCTGCTGGCCGGGAAACACGTGCTTGACCAGTTTCTCGAACTTCTCGACGACTTCACCTTCGGAGGCGAACCTCGTTTCGCTGCCGCGCTGCGCTTCGACCGTTTCTTCCATGTGCGTGCCATCCTTGAGGAAAATTTCAACGCGCACGTAATAGCGCAGGCCCATCTTGGTGATTTCCGGCTCGGCAATGAACTCGACCTTGCGCGAGTGCGCGATACGTTGCGGATCGGCCATCTTGTCCTCGGTGCATTGGTCGACGAAGAAATCGCCTTCGAGGAGCAGGGTCGCAACGATGTACGGCATGCAGAACTGCATGTTCGTCATGCCCGAGGGCTCGTACTTCCAGAAAACGTGGTCCCTGGTGACTTGCGAACCGTGGACCACGATCTTCTCGACCTCGTCCGCCGTGAACGGCTTGCGCTCACGCATGGTGCGGATCGCGTCGAGCGTGGTGTGGTTGCTCGCGGCGGCCGAGTAGAACTTGAGCGAGTCGTACATCGTTTCCCAATGTTCGCCGAGGCCCTTGGTGAGCTCTTCCCACTTGATCCACTCGCGCTGGCGCGAGAACGTCGTGCAGAAGCCGCCGTACTCGCTCTCGAACACGTTCTTGATCCCGGTGTAGCCGGCACTCGCAAGCACCCCGGCGTACAACCCGTTTTGCGCCGAGCGGCCATGATTCATGCGCTTCACCATCGAGCCGTACTGCACTGCCATGATGCC
>MERG01000434.1 GCA_001771985.1 Betaproteobacteria bacterium RIFCSPLOWO2_12_FULL_62_13
CGCACCTCTTAAAGTCGCTTGGAGGAATCTTGGGACTACTATCTAGCGGCGCCACCGAATTTTTGCAGCGCCGAAGGAATATCGTGGTTCAGCCCTCAACTGGTAACTTGGGGATAACTGGCCATCGTCCCGCTGTATCGATCGAACTCAACGAAGACCAGATCAAAGAACGAATTGATGCGAGGGCCGCGGCACGTAAAGCAAAGAACTTTCCCGAGGCGGACCGCATAAGAGATGAACTCAAGCTATACGGAATAGTACTCGAAGACCTGGCAGGGCAATCCAACTGGCGTCGTGGCAGTGCGTTCAAGCTGATCGACGAAACTGAGTTGGAGGACTTTCGGGCGGAAGCTGCTCGATATGGATACTCAGCCGGTGACTTCGAGATTCAAGAATTTGTGCCAAAGTCTCCGAGCGAGGGAATCTATACGATTTCTGGGGAAATTGAAATAAGGAATAAGAGGACAAAGAAATCTCGTAGATTTGCGGCTGTTCACGGATCGTCGTGGGTCGTCGAGTTCTCGGACTGGCTTAGAGCGGGCGGTTGAATTCCTCTGTGTCCTCTGTGCTCTCTGTGGCTAAGCGCTTCTGGTTTCTGACCTGATCGGCGTCCATCGGCGTTCATCGGCGGCTAAAGAGAGTTTTTTGGGGTCGCTCTAACTTGCTCCTCGCTCTGCAAAGCGCCTTCGGATTGATCGCTCTGCTGCTCATCGCGTGGTTAATAAGCGAGAACCGGCGCTCGGTGCCATGGCGCATTGTGATCTCCGGCCTCATCCTGCAGCTTGTGCTCACCGCGCTGCTCCTCAAGGCGTCGCCCGTCAAGCATTTCTTCTTCGCATTGAACGACGCTCTGCTTGCACTTGAAAGGGCGACGCAAGCCGGCACCACCTTTGTTTTCGGCTATCTCGGCGGCGGTCCGCTGCCGTTCGCCGAATCGCATCCCGGAAGCAGTTTCGTGCTGGCGTTCCGCGCTCTGCCGCTGATCCTGGTCGTGAGCGCGCTCTCTTCGCTGCTCTTCTACTGGCGGGTACTGCCGTTCATCGTCAAATCGATTTCGACCGTGCTGGAAAAGACCATGGGTGTGGGCGGCGCAGTCGGCCTTTCGACCGCGGCGAACATTTTCGTCGGCATGGTCGAGGCGCCGCTCTTCGTCCGCCCGTATCTGGCACGGATGAGCCGGGGCGAGCTCTTCATCGTGATGACGTGCGGCATGGCCGGCATTGCCGGCACGGTGATGGTGCTCTATGCCAGCATGCTGGGCCCGATCGTGCCGGATGCGATGGGGCATATCCTGTCCGCATCCATCATCAGCGCGCCGGCGGCGATCGTGGTCGCTGCGCTGATGGTGCCGCCGCAGGGTGCGCCGACCGCAGGCGAGGTGGCCGCCGAGCAACCCGCAAGAGGGACGATGGATGCGGTTACGCGAGGCACACTCGATGGATTGGCGCTCCTGCTTAACATTGTTGCGCTTCTCATCGTGCTGGTGGCATTGGTGACGCTCGCCAACCTGATGCTCGGCGCTCTTGATGAAATTGGCGGCAAGCCGATTACGCTGCAGCGCATGTTGGGTGTCTTGATGGCGCCCCTGGTCTGGCTCGCGGGAATTCCCTGGTCCGAGGCGTTCACCGCCGGCGCGCTGATGGGCACCAAGACCATCCTCAATGAGTTCATCGCGTACATCGACATGTCGCGTCTGCCACCGGATGCACTCTCGCCGCGCAGCCGGCTCATCATGACCTACGCCTTGTGCGGCTTCGCCAACTTCGGCAGCCTCGGCATTCTGATCGGGGGGCTCGCCACCATGGTGCCCGAAAGGCGCGATGAGGTGGTGGCGTTGGGGCTGCGTTCGATCATCTCCGGCACGCTCGCAACGCTCGCGACCGGCGCGGCGGTTGGTATCTTTCTCGTAGAGTGAAGTGCGAACTGATGATGGATTGGTGGTTTATGGTGGGATCCCGTATGAGCGAGTGAAGCATGGGGTAATACACGCTGCTTTCCGGTGGACCAGTTGGATTTTGCTCAGGAGCGACCAATGTATGCAGCATGGTATGCGATACAGCTCGCGAAGTGGGCGGGCGCCAAAGTGGTCACGACCGTCAGCTGGGACGCGAAGGCGGCCCATGCGCGCGCGGCCGGTGCCGATATCGTCATCAACTACCGCAACGAGAATGTGGTGGAGCGGATTCGTGCCGAGGTCGGCGGTGTCGATCGCATCGTGGACGTCGATTTCGGCAAGAACCTGCCGGTGTCGGCTGCAGTATTGAATCCGCATGGCGCTATCACCTGCTATGCCTCGACCAGCGTGCGTGAGCCGGTGTTTCTCTACAACGACTTGCTGCGGCTCAATATCTCGGTCCGCCCGGTGTTCGTCTACACCATGTCCGATGCGGCAAAGGCCCAGGCGCATGCCGATATCGCGCAATGGGTGAGGGAAGCAAAGCCGATATTCGCGATCGCCGGGCGTTTTTCGCTGGCGGAAGTGGTGCAAGCGCACCTCACGGTCGAACGTGGCGAGAAGATAGGCCACGTGCTCCTCACGCCGTTGTGACCGCAGCGAACTTATTATCCTGAAAACCGCAATTCAGCCACCGAGGGCACAGAGAACACAGAGCGATTCAAGGACTTCAAGATCACATCGCCCTCACCCGATTGGTGAACCAAGGGAAGTCTCGTAGGGCGGGAAAGCGGAGCGCATCCCGCCGGTCGCGTTATTCAAAATCAAGTCCACGAATCTTTTCATCGGCGGCCCAGTCGGCGGGATACAAACCGCGCCTGACGTAGCGATGGAAGCTCGAGTATGGCCATTCGCCGACCGTACGCGCGAGACCATGCTTGACGGGATTGAAGTGAATGTAATCCGCGTGGCGCTCGAAATCCTGCTCGTCACGAATGACATGCTCCCAGAACCTGCGCTGCCAGATTCCTCGCTCGCCTTTCCTCTGCCGTCGCGGCGACAAATATTCACCGGCGGGGATGGCACGAGCGAATCGCGCCTTGACGGCATGCCAGCGTGATGAGAAATCCACATCGTCCACGGGCAGTGTCCAGATGCTGTGCAGATGATCCGGCAAGACGACGATAGCGTTCATCGTAAAGGGTTTCTGCGAACGGACAACGGTGAAGGCCGCGCGCAGCTCACCGATATGCTCCGTCAACAATGGGCGGCGCCGTTCGAGTAGGGCAACCGTGAAGAAGAACGTGCCGCCGGGGACAAACGCGCGAATATAACGGGGCATAACGCGATGTTACCGTATATGCCCTCGATCGGCGGGATGTGCTGCGCTTTCCCGCCCTACAGCCATTTCGCTAAGTCGAGGAGAATTCGCGCTTCAATGAGGCCGCGGCGAGTCGCCGCGGAATACGAGAGCCGGGGCATGAATTTGACCCAGAACTCGTGCGACGCTTCAATGAGGCCGCGGCGAGTCGCCGCGGAATACCGGCGAGCACAGCACGCCGTCCGCGCCCACCACGAAGCTTCAATGAGGCCGCGGCGAGTCGCCGCGGAATACCTCCTGCGTGGCGTCAGCACGTTCGCCGGCGTCATCGAGCTTCAATGAGGCCGCGGCGAGTCGCCGCGGAATACGATGATCACGCCCACGGTGAACTGCGCGGCGCGATCGCTTCAATGAGGCCGCGGCGAGTCGCCGCGGAATACCGCATCCGCGGCTGTCATGCGTTATCTGACCGTGAAGCTTCAATGAGGCCGCGGCGAGTCGCCGCTGAATACGTGGTGCCGCCGGCAGGCGCGACGGCCGCCGAGAAGCTTCAATGAGGCCGCGGCGAGTCGCCGCGGAATACTCGGAAATCCCCGAGTGATGAGGGTTGCGGCGTGTCGCTTCAATGAGGCCGCGGCGAGTCGCCGCGGAATACATTTCAGTTGTCATAGCTGTAAGCCGTATCGTTGTTGCTTCAATGAGGCCGCGGCGAGTAGCCGCGGAATACTGTTGGCGCAGTGGCTAGAGCGTCGCCTGCCGTAATGGCTTCAATGAGGCCGCGGCGAGTCGCCGCGGAATACCAGCTTCCGGGTCAACCTTCGCCCTTGGCTCAGGAACTTGCTTCAATGAGGCCGCGGCGAGTCGCCGCGGAATACCCGAAATCCTGGATGATTTGCGCGTGAAGCTCGCGCGCGCTTCAATGAGGCCGCGGCGAGTCGCCGCGGAATACGCCGGATTGACCGCGCGCGCTGGGAATTGTTCTTGCTGCTTCAATGAGGCCGCGGCGAGTCGCCGCGGAATACCCGCGCCGTGTAAGGCGTCGGGACTAATGTCGTCCCGCTTCAATGAGGCCGCGGCGAGTCGCCGCGGAATACGCTCAGGGTGGCTTGCATGAAATTATTAAGGCCGAAATAGCTTCAATGAGGCCGCGGCGAGTCGCCGCGGAATACAGTGCCCTTGTTTACATTTGCCGAATCAAGCGCTTTCGCACAGTTCAGCGAGAGGTGCAGCGTTTGAGCAAAAATAACCCGCATGACTTTGGCTTTTCCGTGTTGCCAGAATGTCAAATCTTCAATTTGTTAAAGAACTTGCACTTCTGCGAGCGCTCCGCTGGTGCGGGTGCGGGACTTCAGCGCTCGCGTCGCCAGGGCGGCAGAATTCAGACAATTACGGGTTCCCGCGTTATCGCCTGAAACGTCTTGCCGAGGCTGATGACGCTGGGTTCCACGCCTTCCGCCGGCCCGAGGTCCACCATCAGCACATGATCATGGTCATTGACGATCATCTCGTCAAGGGTGGCGACAAGTTCCGCGTGCCGCCGCCGGCTCAGCCGGCACTGGAACACCGATAACTGCAGCCATTCCCCATAGCCGTTCATGAGCTTGAACACGCGCCGCCAGCGCCTCGGCTCGCTGATGTCGTAGGTCACGATGTAGAGATGCTCCTCCATGCGCTCACCTCGTCGTGAAATTCGGATAGTCCGGGATATCGTTCAGCAGAAACCGGCCGAGCAGCCGCGCCTGAATCTCGAACAACCGGCGGTAGCTCACCTTGTAACTGAAAAGCGGGTGCGTGATCTCCTGGCTCAATCGGCGCTCGAAGGTGCCGATGAACCGCTTGCGCCCATCGTCGGCAAGCGCAACGCTGCCCGCGGCGCTGATGAAATCCGTCGGTCTGATTTCGCCATTGTTGATTGCCTGAATGACGGTGGAATCGGCAACGAGCGGGCGGAACGGCTCCATCATGTCGAGCGCCAGGGCCGGACGGCCGTATCGCGGCTGATGGTAGAAGCCGCGGTATGCATCGAAGCCCACGGCCGTGAGGGTGACCGTCCACGTGCGAACCAACAGCGCGTATGCATAAGAGAGAAGCGCGTTGACCGGATCGGTCGGGGGCCGGCGGTTGCGCCGGGTAAAGTCGAAGGAGAACGTTTCGGAGTCTTTGTCGCCCTTGATGATTTGCGCGAAATGACCGAAGTAGCGCTGGGCCGCGATTCCTTCCGTGCCAAGCAGGACGGGAAAGTCCGGCGCCCGATCGGTGTCATCGGTGTCGCGTCGCAGTTCTTCCATCAACCGTTCCGGCTTGTCTTCGCCGCGCCAGTTGCGCCGCAGAAGAGTGCGGCAGTTGAGAATCTTCGCGCGCACGAAGCCGCGGGCAAGCCTCAGACACAGCCGCTCATCGAAGCTCGCCCGATATTGGGCGGTGCGCAGTTCCACATTCTTGTGGCCGACGCCGACCGTGTGCCCGAGAAACCATCCTCCGTAGGAATGCCAGCTCACCGGAATCTCGCGGCGCATCAGTTCGTGCAGCGTGGGCGTCGTGAGATAAATATTGCCCATCATCACCACCTGGGACACTTCGGCAATCCGCGCGCTCGCCGCAGGCCGGTCCTCGATGCTGATCTCCAGCACTTCGCCCTTCTTCGCTACTTTCGCGCTTGTCGCCTGAACGTAGAGGGGAAGCGCTTCGTCCCGCGCCACCGCGAGCGGGCGGGGCGATTCCTGTTCCCGCTTCAGGAAATTCACTTCGTCCGGGAGGCAGATTCCAACGAGCGAGCAGCGCGGGCATTTCGGGCTGTCCTCCAGCGGCGGCGGAAGCTGTCCGCCAGCGGCAATGAACCGCAGCCCGTCGATCGCCGCGCAAGTCTTCGCGCGCAGCTCATCATCGAATTCGACCTTTACGCGCTCGCGCGACTCACTGAAATACAGCACGCCCTCGGTGCAGGCGTAGCCGTGCTCCTCCAGGATCATGCCTTGGACGCAGAGCTGGATGCGCTCGGGATCGTAGGCGCCTTTTGGCACGTGCGGTCGCTTGCCGCGCTTGTAGTCGACGGGATGGACGGTGCTGCCTTCGCCCTCGATCAGGTCCATCTTGGCGATCAGCCCGAGGCGGTTCGAGGAGAGCGTTATGGAACGGGCGTGAATCCGTTCCCCTTCCTCGGCCTCGTCCGGGTCGGGCAGGGCGCCGCTCGGCTTGTCCACGCGCCGGTGGCGGTAGCGCCCTTCGACCGTATCGCCGGAATCCGCCCACTCGCCCTGCACCCACTCGAGATAGGCGAGGCGGGGGCAGTATTCGTATTCGTTGACCATCCGTGCCGGGAGCAGCGGCAGGTCGCCGGAGAGCTCCGGAAAGGGCAGTGGAAGCTCGGTTTGCGTAGGGCTTTGCTCGCTCATGCTCCGCTCCTCCTCCTTCTCGTTCGCATATTGAACACGGCGTCCTGAAAATTCAAGAACCGTCCGTGGCGGCCTCGCCGCCGAGCGCCGTGTTGTCACGATGGGGTCGCGAGATCCTCCAGCAGCGCATCGATCACCGTTTCTTCCTCGAGCGCGTATCCGCATTCGCGCATGCGCCGCGATAAACCAGCATCCCAATCGGCGATGACAGGTGCATCGGTCAGTCTCCTGCCCGCGTGCGTCGCGTGGCTCGCATAATCGTCCTCGGCGAAGCGCCACGGCTTTGCCGCAAAGCTTTTCATCACAAAATTTCCTATGGCGATGCCGGCCCAATCGAAATCGCCGTGATACCGAAGCGCTGCGCCGGCCGTCGCGAGCTGCGTGAGCAGGACGCGCTGTGCCGCCGAAGGCATGCCATCGGTGCAGACGATGGGTGCAGCGCCCTTGCCCAGCCGGTCCGCGGCTATCGCGACGACCGCTGGATTTTCGCAAACGAAGACGACACGACTGCGCACATCCCATTGCGGTGGTGTTCGCAGAAGCAGACGCAACGAAAAGTGGATTGGCTCACCCATTGCGCGCGCGCTCTGCGCCAGCCGACCGCCCGGTGATTCATCCGCGGCAGGCAGGTTGAGCGCAATCGCTGGTGCGGAAAGCTCGCCCATCAACACGCCGCATTTTGCCCACACATCGCGCGCCCGCTCCGCATCCTCTGCGCCTCGCAACGCCGCGAGAACCAGTGTGCCAATGGGACGCCCCTCGTCGAGCGCATGCGCATCCACGAGCGCATCTGCTGCAAGGCGCGAGAGCGGTACTCCCTGCTGTGGCAGCCGTTCGAGTACCCGCATCACGCCATCCAATAGCCTCTCGCCGGAATCGGGATCGCTGCCCGCGAGCCGTTTGACGAGGCCGCGGCCGGCGGCATCGCTTATCAGAGCTGCAAGAGGCGCGCGCTTGACTGCAGCAAAAACCGATTCCCAACGCGCACTGAGTTGCTCACGCTCCGCCACTCGATTGCGGATGGGGCCGTCGAGTCGCTCGATCGCATCGGACAGGGAGTCGGCAAGTCCGGCGCGCGCGAGCGCTCGATCAAGCGCCGCGACCGAAAGTTGTATCGAGCGGGAATTTCGCGTCTGTCGCCCGAGCAAGCCTTCCAGTGCATGCCGCTCTTCTATCGAGATGCGTGTGAGGGTGAACGCGTCGTTGCGGCGGCCAAGCTCGTAGCGCTGCCGCAGCCGCGCTCGCAGGCCGGCAAGGGCCGGTCCGCCCAGCAGCCGTTCCAGTCTCTGGCGTGCGTCGCTCACGCAGCGACATCCGCCCGCTCGGGGAAGCGGCGCGACGGATCCAGCTCTTCCCGCCGGGCGCGGCCGTCCCAACTCCAACGGGAGACGTAGACCGCATCGACGCCGTCCCGGCGCACGAGATGGCAGATCGCAAGCCCCGGCAGCTCTGCATAGCATCCCCATTCGCGCTCGCTCGTCATCACGAAGTCGAGATCGAATTCGCGGATGAGTGCCATGCAGTGCGCCCGCGCCTCGTCATCAATGCCCGCGAACGCTTCATCGAGCAGCACCAAGCGCGGTGCGTAGGCGTAATCGGCGCTCGCGTAATGACTGCTCGCGGCGGCAAACAGCGGCACGGTGAGGCCAAGCGCACGCTCGCCGCTCGATGCGGGACCGGCGAGCGGCCGCCACGCGCCATCCTGAAATCGCTTGATGCGGAATCGATGCCAGCGGCGATAATCGAGCGCGCGCGTCAGGTGGTCGAGCAAACCGACGCCTTCATCGCGCGAGCGCTCGATCTGGATGCGGTTCTGCAGGAACTCGCCGATGACGCGCCGATCTTCGGACGACCAGGCGTCGGGCGTGCGACGCAGCAGCCGTGCACGCGCGGCTGCAAGACCGACCGGCGCGCCGTTGTCGCCTTCCGGCAGCGGCTCCCATTCCAGCCGGAAACGCACACCAGTGGAGGTCGGGCGCCGCGCAAGCTCGGCGTTGATCGTCTGCAAACGGCGCTCCGCCTCCTGCAGGAGCTTCTGCAGCGCGGTCGCGACTTCCGCCTCGAGATGGTTTTCGAGCACTTCGCGTTCCCGAGCGGTGAGGATCTCCCGGCGCTGCGCGATCTCCGTCCCGATTCGCTGTTCGAGTATATCGGGCCGCTCCGGCCGGTTCTGATAGACGATATGCACGATGAGGCCGTAATCAGTCGGCTCGCCCTGCGCCTGATGACCCTGCGCGGACATCGCCTGGACGAGCACGTTGAAATCGCGCGCGATGTCGCTTTGGATACGCATCCAGTCCGCGTCATCGGACGCTACGTCGCTTAACGCCTGCTCGATGCGGCGCGCGAGTTGCAGCGCCGGATCGACAGTCCAGACGACTGCGGCATCCGGGGCTTCGACTGGCGCGAGCGCAACAAAGAGGAGACCGGTCCGCGCAAACGCCTGCAGCCGCTCCACTGCTTCCTGTCTTCGCTGTTGGCGTTCCGTGACGGTCTGCTGAGCGTCCTCCGCTTTCTGCCTGCTCGTCGCGCGGCGCTCGATCGCTTCATTGAACCGCGTGGTTTCTTCGCGAAGCAGACGTTCGCCATCGACAACGGCTTGTTGAGCTTGCGCGAGCCGCTGCCCCAGTTCTGCAACCGCAGCGCCGATGGCTTCACGCAGTAGATTGCGGCGCGCAGTGGCTTCGTCCGCTGCGTGCGTCCGGCGCGCGTATTCCTCGCGCCAGAACGTCGCGACACTGAGCGCTTCTTCTTCTCGACGTGCCTGTTGCGCAACCTCGGAGAGCGACCGGCGGCAATCCCGCGCCGCATGAGTGAGATCGAGCGCCATCTCGTTATAGTCTCCCAGCTTGCGCTCGAATTGGGTCAGCGCGTCCGGATCGGCGGGCAATCGAAGATCCTGTGCATCGTGCTCGAGCGCCTCGCGCACGCGATTCCAGCGCTGTTCGGCCTCATGCAGGCGGGTGTCCGCTTCAGCGAGGCGCTCTTGCGCCAGACGCCGATCGGATTCGGCTGCACTGAACCGGGCGTGCGCATCGCGCAGCGCACCGTCGGACGGAGCGCGTCTGCATTCTTCGTTGAGCGTCGCGCGCTGTGCGGCGAGGGATTGCAGCTCGACATCGATACCGGCAAGTTGCGCCGTGAGACCGACAAGCTGCGCTTCGACTTCGAGCAGGCGCCGGCGCCGCGCCGCTTCGCGCGCAGCAAAGCCGATGTACTGTGGGTCCGCCTTGGACCATGCGCCTCGGGCCGGCCCGAGCCTGAAACGTCCCTGCGGCGAGATCCAGGCTTCCGCATCGGCCGGATCGTCGGGCGCACAGGCAATGCTCGCCAGTATGGCTGCGACGCGCGCCGACGAAACCGGCAGATCCTGCGCGGCGGGGCGCATCCAGTCGTGCAGCGACGAAGCGCGTGCAGCACGCGGCGCCAGCAGTACATCCCGGGTGTCGGCATCCAGCACGATCCCATCGGGCGTCACCCACGCATCGAGCAGTCCCGACGCTTCGAGCGCTGCCTCCAAGCCGGTGCGATCCGGAACGGTCACATGATCGGCAAAATCGAGCAATTGCCACAGCGGCGCGCCGGGTCGGCAAGTGCGCACATCCGGTGCGCGGGTGTACGGGGGAACTGGCACCGGATGCTCGCCCTTGTCGAGGCGCACGCGTTCGGCATGGAGCGCATCCGCTTCCTCGCGCAGCGCTGCCTGCCTTCGCTTCATTCCCGCTTCCTGCTCGGCCAGCCGCAGCGCCGCCTCCTGCTGTGATCGGACGAGCGCATCCAGCGCAGGATTCTCTCCGGCGAGCGACTCCACCCACGCGGCGAGACGGTCCAGCAGGTCGTCCGCATTCGCCATGGCGAGCGCCGTGAGGCCATCGAGGAAAGTCCGCCAGTGCTCGACGAGCTCGCCAGCGCACCGGCTCAACGCAGTATCCGCTTCGACTGCGCGCGCCTGCGCGGCCTCGAACATCGCGAGACAGACATTACGCGTCTCGGCGGCATTGTTCCGTGCGGCGCCCGCCTGATCGAGGGTGCCCAGGCGACCTCGGATCTGCGCCACATGTTCGCGCCTGCGCACAACCGCATCGCGGACGCTCGCAAGAAGCGCGTCGATATCTTCCGCGCGGCGCTCGCCGAGAGCGTCGAACGGGAGAAGCATGGCGCTCGCCTTCTCATGCTCGCTCGCGAGCCCCACTGATGCTGCGGCTTGCGTGGCGATTTGCGCGATACTCGTCAAGCCCGCAAGCGCCTGCGCCGACTCCTGTCGCCGGCTTGTGCTAGCCGTCTGTTCGTCCTGCAGCCGCTGCACGGCGTCTTTGCTTCGCGCTTGCGCCTGCGTTGCATCGTCGGTGCATTCGTGTGCCCGGTCCTCCGCCTCGCGCAGGCGCCGCGCATCGCGCATCACTGGATCGCGCTGCAGCTCGTCGAGCGTTGCCCTGTCACGAGTTTGCTGCCGCTCATGTTTATCGCGGCGCGCCTCGGACGCTTCGACATCGGCTTGCGCCGTTTCGAGTGCGGTACGCGCTTCGTTCAAAATTCGGCTGGCGGAGTCAAAGTCGGTCTGCGCCTGACGCAGGACGCGCGCCTGCCGTCGCGCTTGCACGCGCGCGTAGACGCCATAGCGTTTCACGAATTGCGCGACACCCTCGCGCAACGATTCGAGCTCGGCCAACTCATGGCGATACTCGTCCAACTGCGTCATCGCCTCGGCCACGTCTTCGAGCGTTGCCTGGGGCAACGGCGGCAGCGCTTCAGTCAACGCATCCGAAAGCGTCTGCTCGTCGGGTCGTCGCGACAGTTGCGGCTGGCGCAACTGGATCAAGGTATCCATCAGCGCGCGGTAGCGTTCTTCGCCGAACCGATAAAGCCGCTCGTCGACGGCGCGCCGGTAGTCCTGTGCGGTTTCGAAAATCTGGCCGCGTCCCGCGAGCCGCTCCGCGAGCCGTTCACGGCTGACCACGACGCGGTCGGGCGTGACGAGCCACAGCTCCTCACCCATGCGCTGCTCGGTCAGAAAATGCCACGTTTCCACGCGCTGGCGGCCGGCAACCGCTGACAGACCGCAGCCCAGCGTCAGATAGTGCGCATCGCCTGCCTCGTCGCGCCGTCCGAATTCGATCCAGGCGTAACCCGTGCGCCGCTCGTGCCGGCCCATGAGGACATTCCACTCCATGCGCTTGCCGCGGTCGCCATCCGGTTCCACGCGCGCCGAGCCGAGATTCGCGTCGAGCAGAAACGGCAGCGTGAGCGAGAGCACCTTCGATTTGCCCGTGCCGTTGTTTCCGCGCAGCATGAGATGTCCGTCGCGGAACCAGAATTCCTCGCAGTCGTAGTGGTAGAGCTCCACCAGTCCCATGCGCAGCGGCTGCCAGCGCAATCGCGCTGGCCGGGGCAGGGCAGGAAGGGGCAGCGGCGCGGTCATTGGAACGTAAGCTCCGTCTGCGCAGAGGCTTTGATCTGCGGCGCGCGGAAAGCGAAGCGCAGGAGGGCAGGCCGGGCTGCGACCACGCCTCGCATGCGTCGCACGAGCTTCAGCGCGGCAAGTTGCGCCAGTGCCTGGTGTGCGAGCTCGATTTCAGCGCCGGGGTCGCGCGCGCTTTTTCGCCAATAGCGGCCGTACTCGTCGGCGGCGCGCCGCAAGAAGGCGCTCACTTCTGACTCGGGCGTTTGTCGCGCTGTCTCTTCGTGCGCCCGCTCGGCAAGAAACTGCGCAACAAGCAGCGTCGCATGGGCGACGGTACCTTCGGCAGGCAACGCCGCGTCGCTTACTTCTCCGAGCGGGTCCACGAGCGCCACGCCCTCGGCCCGCAGCTCGGGCTCGAGACCCGTCGCGAGCCGCAGCCGCGCCGCCATCGCGCCGCGCTGGTTGATGAGGTAGTCGCGCTCCGTTTCGGTAAGCTCATCGAAGTAGACCACAGGATCGTCGAGCAGGCGCCGGGCAAGCGCATGACGCGCGGCGGTGCGTCGTCCTTCGGGATTGTCGGGCGCGTATTCATCGGTGAGCGCGGCAAGACGCTCAGCGAGACTGTAAGGCTCCGCAGTCGAAGCAATCATCGATGGGCCTCGCGTGCAGGCAAGCACTCCGGCGAGGGCGCGCCGCGCGATGTCATAAAGCGCATCGCCCGCGCGCTGCACGTAACTCTCTTCCTCGCCTGCCACGCGATGAAGCACGCCCAGTTCGAGCAGATAGCGACAGACATGCACCAGTTCGCGCCGCTCGTGCATCGCATCGAGCGTGAAGACAAATCCGCGCGCCTCCAGCCCGGGATCCGCGGCGAGAGCGAGAAGGCGCTCGCCCATCGTCTTCAGCGTGATTTGCGGGTCGGCGCGATCGAGGACGGCGCATACGAGACAGAACAGCACGTAGCGCCGGCGATCGAAGCCGGCAGCGCCGCGCGTGTCGTCCGCGAGATCAGCGGGAAGCTTGTAAAGGCGCGCGCAGTCGCGCTCCACTCTCAGCACCCATCCCGTCTCGCGCGCGAGCCAGCCGCACAGGAATTCCGCATGGCGACGCACGAGGCCGAAGTCCGGATGCGCTGCCGTCATCAGCGGATGCATGAGGAGCGCACGCATCGCCCGCTCGCGCTCTTCCACGCGATGCCGGGTCAGCACGTCCGCAAGTTGTTCTGCGCTCATTGACGAACCTGGTGCTTGATCTCCGTGATGGAGATCGTGTGATCGCGGCCTGAAAAGCTGCCAAGCTCAGTTTCGATCCGGGCGTGGGTCTGCGCGCCCAGCGGTTCGAGCCGCAGCCGCAGCAATCCGTCCGCTGTGACCCGCTCGACGGCCTGATCGGGATTTCCCTGCACCGCGAGCGCCTCGCCAAGCAGCGCAATAAAAAGCCGGAATTCGTGCCGGTCGAGCCGGCCAAGCTGCGACAGCCGGATCGATCCCCCGTTCGCGAGACGCATCCGCGCGGCTTGCACTTGCGCATACTCGGCTTTCAGCCGCTCGGCGAGCAGCGCACGCTCGCGCGAGCGGTCCTGCATGCGCGGCGGTGCACCGCGTGGCACGAGCTGACCCCGCTCACGCAGGCGCGGCGCGACCTCGATCGGCGCAGCGTCTGCCCACGAAGTGCTTGCGGCTATTTCGGTGTCGGGGGAGATGAGACTCAGGTGGCGGGAGCTGTTGAGGGCAAACGCGGCGCGCCACAACCGGTGCGCGTCGCCATCGGATTCGGTTTCCGCGAACCAGTGCGCGAGTATGCGGAAGTCGGCGGAGCGGTCGCTGCGCCCGCTGCGACGCTCGTTGAGCGCGGCAACGGCCGCAAGCAACTGCGGTATCGCGGAGCGCGCGCGGCTGCGAAGCAGCTCGGCCTGCGGTGGCGATCGGTCGCTGCCGACGAACCAGCCCTGCAGGCCGCTCCAGCGCTCGCGCCAGGCGTGAAGTCGTTCCCGCAGCACCTGCGCTTCGGTCGATGCATCGTCGGGCGCGGCGTCGCGTGCTTCGCGGGCCGCGACCGCATCGAGCAGCTTTTCCGCATGGGGCGCGAGTGCGTCGAGTTGCTGCGCGATGCGTCCCGAGCGCGTCACGAGATCGCTGATGAAGCGTTCCAGGTAATCGATGAGCCGAGCCTTGTAGGCCAGCACGGCTTGCAGATCCGCGCGCTGCAGCTCGATGCTGCGAGCGAGGCTCGCCATGAATGCCTGTGCGTTTTCTGCGAGGCTGGAAAATACGTGCACGAGATCGCGCAGCGACTCGTGCACTTTTGCTGCATCGAGCGGCGTCTCCTCAGCAAGCGCGGAGAGCGCCGAGAGCCGGCCAAGAATATCTTCGAGCGCCACGGACTGCAGCTCGCCGCGCCGTGCGAGCGCTTCCGCGAATGCCGCGAGTCCGCTTTCCACCGCTTCGCCGCCCGAGGTGAGGCTGTAAAGAAAGCGCGCACGGTAGAAGTCCTCGAGTGTCGTGACACGCGCCGTGTCGGGCTGCGAGCGCAGATTGCCCCACTCGACGAGTTGCGCGAGCGCCTGTTGAATCTCCTCCAACGGTGGCGGCTCTCCCGGCCATTGCGCCGCAGCGCGCACTTCATCGGGCCTTAGATGCAGCCGAAACTGGCGCTTGGCGGCCGCGAACGTATCCATGATTGCGCGGTACAGCGCTGCCTTGTCCGCGGTCACATGGCGAAACAGATCAGCGCGCGCACGGTCCGCGAAGTCCGGGATAATGCGATTCATGTCGTGCTTTCCCATTGCCGGCTATAACGCGCGAGGCGGAGTAGGGTTGCTGTGTTTGGTGGTGCGGTAAACTCGATGCGACTTTCGCGGGCGCGATTCAGCTTTGGCGTACGCATCGTCAGCGCAGGGGACGAACAGGCCAAGGTTGAAAATGCGCGGGTCATCAGGTCGCGCCGACAGCCGACATCATACAGGTCAGGGCGGGAAACATCTTGAGCAAACGCCGGTCCTCGGTCACGCAGACGGTTTGAAGCCGCCGCGCGAGCGCGATGTATTGCGCGTCGTATGCGCTGATGCGGTTCTCCGTTGCGAGGACAAGCGCCGACTCCATGTCCACGCTCTGCTCGCGGGGCCCAAAGAGTTCGACGGCCCGCCGCCAAAGCGTTCGCGCCTCCGCGATCGTGGCGCCGCCCTTCCGGGCGAACGTCGCCAGGACGTTCAGGTACTCATGGCGCCATAAGGCGGGCAACCGCCAGTCCGGATCGCGGCGCAAAAGGTCCCGCGCTGCCGCTGTCTTCTCGCCCTCGATCAGAAAATAAGCGACGACATTGACGTCGACGACGATCACTCGCGTCCCTCGCGCCGGGCCCGATCGATAAATTCATCCGTTAATGCGAAGCGCCCCCTGAATGGCGGAGGGACCTCTTGCGGACGCGTTTCCTCGCTCAAGGCCCGCTCGAGCAAGGCGAGCACCTCTTTGGTCATGCTGCGGTGGTGGCGCGCAGCCTGCGCCTTTAGTTTGCGGTGCAATTTCGCCGGCAAGTCTTTGATTACCAATCCGGGCATCGTCGCGTCTCCAGGGTGCTAGTAAATGACTAGCACAATACTAGCATACGGGCGGGGGCAGAGGTACCGCTGGAAACCGTGAAGTGTCACGGAAACTCGAGCTTCTCTTCGAGGTAGACGCCGTAATCTCTCGTCAATGTCAGGGCTTGCTGCCGCCAAGCATCGGTGGCTCTGGATTACAGTGCGAGATCGATGTCGTGCGCCTGATCGCCGAGGACCGCGAGGGCCGCTAATGCGGTTCTGGGACGCTTCGGCGCTCGTGCCGCTCGTTATCCAGCAATCTGCCACGGATTCGGTCCAAGCGATTCGCGCCAGCGATCCGGCGTTCGTGGTTTG
>MERG01000435.1:0-5748 GCA_001771985.1 Betaproteobacteria bacterium RIFCSPLOWO2_12_FULL_62_13
AGGGCAACGCGGACGTGAAGTATTTCGGCAGAAGCCGCCGCGTCACGCTCTACGGCGTGGGACCCGACTTTGCCGAGGCGCTCAAGATGCGCGTGGCGAGCGGAGAGTTCCTGCCGCAGGAAGATCCGCGCAGCGCGCGCGCGCTCGCCGTCCTCGGTTCCAAGGTGGCGCGCGAGTTTTTCGGCGGCGACAATCCGCTCGGCAGCCGCATCCGCGTCGGCGGCGAGCGCTACCGCGTGGTCGGCGTGATGCAATCCAAAGGCCAGGTGCTGGGCTTCGACCTGGACGACACCGTGTTCATTCCGGTCGGGCGGGCGCTCGAGATGTTCAACCGCGAAAGCCTGATGGAAATCCACGTCACCTACGAGCCCACCGCGCCGCTCGCCGAGGTCGAGCAGGGCATCAAGCGCATACTCGTCGCGCGCCACGGCGCCGAGGACTTCACCGTCACGCCGCAGCAGAAGATGCTCGAAGTATTCGGCACCGTGCTCGACGCGGTCACCTTCGCGGTGGCGGCGATCGGCGGCATCTCGCTGGTCGTGGGCGGTGTCGGCATTCTCACCATCCTCACCATCGCGGTGGCCGAGCGCACCGCCGAGATCGGCCTGCTGCGCGCGGTGGGCGCGACGCAGCGGCGCATTCTGCTGCTGTTTCTGGGCGAGGCGGCGCTGCTCGCGGCGATCGGCGGGGCGGCGGGACTGCTGCTCGGCTGGGCGATCGCCCTGCTGCTCGCGCTTGCGCTGCCGGCGCTGCCCGTGCACACGCCCTGGAGCTATGCGGTGCTTGCGGAGTTGGTGGCGGTCGCCGTGGGGCTCGCGGCCGGCGTGCTGCCGGCGCGGCGCGCGGCGCGTCTGGATCCCCTGGAAGCGCTCCGCAGCGAATAGCCGATGGATTCTTGCCAACGCCCCGCCCGACCGTACTGCCCGCGTTCCGCCCAGCGCGGCTCTGCGTTTTTCCCATCTCTATTCCGTATCCGAGCCGCCGTGGTTGGCATGACGCTCCACGGTATGCACGCCGGTTATAGGCGTTCGAACACAAGTCATTTGATCTTGGGCACCGCCCGGATATATATTGAGCCCCCTTGCGAGATGTACCCCGATGAATCGACCACAGTGCCGCAGTAGGTGCGGTTTGACACAAATGAGCGTTTGATGTTTCGAAAGCTGTACGAATCAGGCGGCAGCCGGGTCAAAGTGACAGTTGATGGCGTGGAGGTCGAAGCCGAGGCAGGCGAGCCCGTCGCGGCGGTGCTGCTGCGGACCGAGCCGTATCACGCGCGCATCCACCCGGTGAGTGGCCGGCCGCGGGCGCCTTATTGCATGATGGGGGTCTGCTTCGACTGTCTGGCGGTGATCGACGCCGCGGAGTCGACGCAGACATGCCTCACTGCGGTGCGTGATGGCATGACGATCGAGCGCCAGCGCGGCGCGCGAAGTGTTCCTGATGTCCCACAGGTTTGACCTCCTCGTCCTCGGCGCCGGTCCTGCGGGCATGTCAGCCGCGGTGCGGGCGCGTGCACTCGGCCTTGACGTTGCTGTTGTCGATGAGCAGGCGGCGCCCGGCGGGCAGGTTTGGCGCGGTGTCGAGCGTTCGACCGCTCTCGGACGATCTGAAGCGCTGGGACCCGACTATGCGGCTGGCGCCCGGCTCGCTGCTGCGTTCCGCGCCTCCGGTGCAAAGTACCTGGGCGACACAAGGGTTTGGCAGGTTGAACCGGGGTTTCGCGTGTACACGTGCCATCAGAATCTGGTGGAGATTCTCGCGGCGAAAACATTGGTGATTGCCACGGGAGCGATCGAACGGTCCGCGCCATTTCCGGGCTGGACCTTGCCGGGTGTCCTCACCGTCGGGGCTGCACAAATTCTGCTGAAAGGTTGCGGGCAAATTCCCGATGTTCCAATCTGGATCGCGGGCAGCGGACCGTTGGTGCTGCTCTATGCCAACCAGCTCCTGGACGTGGGTGGGCGGGTCGCCGGCATTCTTAGCACTGCGCCTCCGGTGAACCGCCGGGTCGCTCTGCGCCACTTGGGGCCCGCGCTCGCATGCTGGGAAGACCTGCTCAAAGGTGTGCGCTGGGTCTCGCGGCTGCGCACTTCCGGCGTTCCTGTCGTCCGCGGCGTGAGCGAGATCGAAGCGCTGGGGGACTCACGAGTGGAAGCGATTCGCTTCCGCACCTTGGCCGGTGGAGAAAGGACCGTACCGACCGGAATGCTGCTGCTGCACGAAGGCATCGTCCCCGATATCCAGATATCTCTCGCGCTCGGATGCCGTCATGAATGGGACGAGGCGCAGCAGTGCTTCGTGCCAACGGTGGACGAGTGGGGTCAGACATCAATTGCCGGCGCGTTCGTGGCGGGCGATGGGGGCGGTATCGGCGGAGTGCGCGCCGCATGCGCGGGAGGCGAAGTCGCGGCATTGGGGTGCGCCTATACATTGGGCCGGTTGAGCCTCACCGCCGCCCGTCAAAGTGCGGATCGGCTACGCCGTGCACGTGCCCGTGCACTCGCTATTCGGCCGTTTCTCGACGCCCTCTACCGTCCTCGCCGGCAGGTCGCATTGCCGGCAGACGAGATTGTGGTATGCCGGTGCGAGGAGGTGACAGCAGGTGAAATTCGCGCCGCCGCGCGAGCGGGCGCAGGCGACCCGAACCAGGTAAAGGCATTCACGCGCTGCGGCATGGGACCTTGCCTCGGCCGCATATGTGGCATCACGGCCTCGAGCATCATAGCCGACGCGGCGGGACGTTTGATGACGGAGACGGGTCTCTTCCGGGTGCGTCCGCCGCTGAGGCCCATCACGCTGGCTCAGCTCGCTTCGATCGAGGAGAGGGAGGTTGCAGCATGACCAGCTACGATCTCGACGCCGTAGTGATAGGCGGCGGACTGCACGGACTGTCCGCGGCGCTGCACATCGCCCGCGAAGGCCGCAAGGTGGTGGTGCTCGAGCGCGCTTGCGTCGGGCGGCACGCCTCGGGCGCGTCGGCCGCAGGGGTCCGCACTTTGGGCCGCGCGCCGCAGGAACTGGCGCTCTCTCTTGAAGCAAAGCATATGTGGCACGCCATCGGCGGCCTGGTCGGTGACGATTGCGGCTTCCACGCGCACGGCCAGATTCGCGTGGCCGAGACCGAGGCGGAGGTCGCGCAACTGGAGCAGCGTCTCGCGTTGACGCAAAGTCTTGGTTATCGCCACGAAGAGCTGATCGACCGGGCCGAGCTGAGACGTCTGGTTCCGGCCCTTTCTCATCACTGCCTTGCGGCGCTGCTCGTGCGCGACGATGGCGCCGCTGATCCGCACCGCACCTTGCTCGCTTTCCGCCGCAGCGTCCAGCAGGTCGGGGCCGAGATCCGTGAAGGACAGGGTGTGGACGCGATAGAGCGGCAGGGAGACCGCTGGGCTGTGCGCGCCGGCGCCGCGCGCTACGTCGCGCCCTTCGTGGTGAACGCTGCCGGCGCGTGGGCGGGACGGATCGCGGTGATGGTCGGTGACGACATCCCGATCGGGACCAAGGCATCGATGATGATCGTCACCGAGCGCGTCGGGCATGTGATCAGCCCTGTCCTCGGTGCGGTCGGGCGTCTGTTTTCCTTCAAGCAGACCGACAAGGGGACGCTCTTGATCGGCGGCGGCCGTCAGGGCACGTTCGACCTGGATCGGGAGTCGGGCACGGTCAACCTGCTGGAGCTGGCCATTGCGGCGCGGACGGCATGCGAGCTTTTCCCGGCCGTGGGTGACATCCGCATTGCGCGGGTGTGGGCGGGGCTCGAGGCCAAAACGTCCGACTTGGTTCCCGTGATCGGGCCCTCGCCGCGCGCCGCCGGGGTCATCCACGTGTTCGGATTTTCCGGGCACGGCTTTCAGCTCGTTCCCGTAACCGGCGCAGTCGTCGCCGACTTCGTCGTCCGTGGCCGCACGGACCGCCCGGTCGGCGCCCTCACAGCGGAACGCCTGATGGCGCACCGCGCTGCCGCGTGAAAACCGATGACGCGCTCGATCAAAGATAAATGGCTGGTTCGGGATTCAAGCCCGCTGCCGAGCTGCAGCCTCACTGGAAACTGAAGGAATCAGGGCTGAAGATGTACCGAATTGGCGTCGATGTTGGGGGCACATTCACGGACTTCGTACTCCTCAATGCCGGAGACGGGTCGTTGTCGCACTTCAAGGTTCCGTCAACGCCTGACGACCCTTCAGTCGGAATCGCTGAAGGCGTGCGCGACATGCTTGCGCGCCATTCGGTGTCCCCGCGCGACGTTCAGTTCCTTGGCCATGGCACCACGGTGGCGACCAACATGCTGATCGAGCGCCGCGGCGTTCCGACCGGCCTGATCACCACCCAGGGCTTCCGCGATGTGCTGGCGATCGGGCGCCAGACCCGCCCATCACTCTACGACTATAGCGTGGGCAAACCGCTCCCCTTGGTGGAGCGCTTCCGCCGCCTCGAAGTGGACGAGCGCGTGGATTCGTCCGGGGCTGTACTGCGGCCACTTGACGGGAGCGCCGTCGCCGAAGTCGTGCGCCAGTTGATCGAGTCCGGTGTCGCGTCCATCGCGGTCTCGTTCATACACGCCTACCGCAATCCCAAGCACGAGGAGCAGGCCCGCCGTGTGATCGAACGCATCGCGCCGGGTATCTACGTCAGCATTTCGTCCGAAGTGTTGCCGGAGTTCCGCGAGTTCGAGCGCACGTCCACGACCGTGCTGAACGCTTATATCGGCCCCAAAGTGCGCAGCTACCTGGATCGGCTGTGCTCGCGCATCGCCGACGCCGGTATTGAAACGGAGCCGTTGACGTTCCATTCGAACGGCGGCCTGCTGCCGGTGAAGACCGTCGAGCGGTTACCGGTTCTCTCCTGCCTGTCCGGCCCGGCCGCCGGGGTGGTGGGATCGGTCGCCATCGGCGCTGAGGCGGGCATCTCGCAAATCATCACGTTCGACGTCGGCGGTACCAGCACCGACGTGTCGCTCATCACCAGCGGCCGCCCGCGATTCACCTCGAACCGCCAGGTCGCGGGATACCCCGTCAAGATACCGATGATCGACATACACGTGATCGGTGCCGGCGGCGGCAGCATCGCTGTGGTCGATGACACAGGTGCGCTCAAGGTCGGACCCATGAGTGCGGGGGCCGTACCGGGTCCGATCGCCTACGGCAAAGGGGGGACCGAACCCACCCTCACCGATGCCAACATCGTCCTGGGGCGGCTCAATCCGGTCGCCCTTCTCGACGGACGGATGAAAGTGGATCGCGCACGGGCGGCGGCCGCGATCGAAGAGCGGATCGCGCGGCCACTCGGGCTCCCGGTCGAGGCTGCGGCCCACGGCATCCTGCGCATCGCCACCGCCAACATGAGCCGCGCGATACGCGCGGTCTCGACCGAGCACGGCCACGATCCGGCGGACTTCGTGCTTTTCGCCTATGGCGGCGCCGGGCCGCTGCACGCTGCCGAGGTGGCCGAGGAATGCGGCATCCGGCGCGTACTGATCCCGCAAGAGCCGGGCACTCTTTGCGCGCGCGGTATCCTCCTTTCCGACATCAGCCGCGATTTCGTGCAGACGCAGCTTGACGTGGTCTCCGACGAAACATGGCCGCTCATATCGCGCCTGGTGGCGGACATGGTCCGCGAGGGCCATGAGTGGCTGGAGCGGGAACATGTGCCGCGCGAGCGGCGCGCATTTCGCCTTGCGATCGACGCGCGGTACCAGGGCCAGAGCCACGACATCCGGGTGTTCATGGACAGCGTCACGGAAGCCGA
>MERG01000435.1:5763-16124 GCA_001771985.1 Betaproteobacteria bacterium RIFCSPLOWO2_12_FULL_62_13
CGAAGCGTTCCACCGCACCCACCGGACGGAGTACGGCCACGACGTTCCCGATCTCCCGATAGAGATCGTCAATTGCCGCGTGCAGGCAGTGGGCCTCGTCGCGAAGGGCACGGCGAAACCCGTTGTCGCGTCAGGCAGCGTCGCTGCCGCTCAGGTTGGCGAGCGGAAAGTTTATTTCGGCGAGCGGCACCAATGGTTGACGGCGGGCATCTATCGCCACTCCGCGTTACCGGCGATGGCTCCTCTGCAAGGGCCGGCGGTGATCGAGGAGATGAGCGCGACTACCGTTGTGCTCCCGGCCCAGCGCGCGAGCGTCGACCGCGCCGGCAATATCCTGATAGAAAGTTGACTTCTGCCACAACGTCATGTCCCAACAAACCTCTCCCGTCGAAAACGCGAAGCGGACATTCGATCCCATCGCGATGGAAGTGTTCACGAATCGCCTGCTCTCGATCACCGAGACGATGGCGATTACCATGATGCGCGCATCGTTCTCGCCGCAGATCAAGGAACGCCGCGACTTCTCGGTCGGGCTGTTCGACCGGCGCGGCCGGCTCGTGGCGCAGGGCACCCACATCCCGGTGCATCTGGGATCGCTGTTGGGCTCGGTCGAGGCCGTGCTTGCGCGCTACGGCGTCGAGGACATACGCGAGGGTGACGTCTACATCTGCAACGACCCCTACGCCGCGGGCGGCACGCACCTCCCCGATATCTCGATCGTGACCCCGATCTATGTGGATGGAACGCTGCTCGGCTTTGCCGCCAACATCGGCCACCATTCAGACGTGGGCGGGTCGGTCCCGGGATCGAATTCCGCCAAAGCGCGCACGATCTATGAGGAAGGCCTGCGTATCCCCATCATCCGGATCGCGCGCGACCACAAGGTCGATGAAGACCTCCTCAACCTGATCGCGCTCAACTCGCGCCTGCCCGAGGAGCGCGCGCTCGATCTGCGGGTCCAGATCTCAACCAACGAGAAAGGCGTCGCGGCGACACGCGATCTCATACGCCGCATGGGCGTTGCCGGGTTCGAGCAGGCGATCGAAGACGTGCTGGCGTACACCTTGCGGCGGGCGCGGCGTCGGATCGCGGAGCTCGCGCGTGGCCGCCATACGTTCACCACGTATCTGGACGACGATGGGAGCGGCGAGGGCGATCGGGTACCCATCACCGCCACCGTCTTTGCCGAGGGCGACACGCTCGTCGTCGACCTCGCCGGCACCGGCGGCGAGTCCCGCGGGGCGCTAAACGTTGCGGAAAGCGCCCTGCGCGCCACCGTCTATTATTGCGTCAAGGCTTTGCTCGACCACGACCTGATGGCGAATGCCGGCATGACCGAGGCGATCGTGATACGGGCGCCGGAAGGGTCGATCGTCAATCCCCGGCCGCCTGCCGCCTGTGGCGCACGCACGATTACCTGCCAGCGCCTGGCAGGCGCGATCTTCGGCGCATTCCGTAACCTGCTTCCGCGCGAAGCGCTCATCGCGTCCAGCAACGACACCCTTCCTTCCATCTCCTTCTCGGGACGCAAACCGTCCGACGGGCGCATCTATCTGTGCGGTGAGACGCTGGGCGGCGGTGGCGGGGCACGTTGGGATTCGGACGGCATGGACGGTGTGCACGTGCACATTACCAACACGCTGAACATGCCCACCGAAGCACTGGAGAACGAATTTCCATTGCTCGTGGAGCAGTATGGCCTTGCACCGGACTCGGGTGGTCCCGGGAGACATCGCGGCGGACTCGGCATCGTCCGTCACGTGCGGGCGCTGCGCGATGGCACCATCGTTTCGGCGCGGTCGGACAGCCACAAGCAGGGCGCGATGGGAGCCGAGGGCGGCGGTGAAGGCGGGCGCGGGCGCTTGTTGCGCAATCCGGGCCGGCCCAACGAGGAAGTGCTGGCTTCGAAGGTGGTCCACCTCGTTCTTGCCGCAGGAGAATCGGTGCGGATCGAGACCCCTGGCGGCGCTGGATTGGGCGCGCCCGAAGAGCGCCCGCTCGAGGCGTTGGCCGCGGACTTGCGCGACGGGATCGTCTCGGTCGCCGCTGCCCAACGGCAATACGGTGCGGAACGCGCGCGCCTCGCCCTCGAGCTTGCGCGCCGGGCCGCTGGATCAAACCTTTAGCTTATTCGGGAGAGCGCGATGATGAAGTGTGACAACAGGTATATCAACATGACTCGGTGTAATCGTGGATCTGGCGCGGGCGCTGCTGCAGCGCCCGCTGTGGGCTGCGTGACGGCGGCATTCGCAGTCTTGCTTTTCGGACTGGCGGCGAGCGGCGTAGCCGCAGCCGCCGACGTCTATCCGTCGAAGTTGGTGCGCATCATAGTGCCGTTTGCGGCAGGCGGCTCGACCGACCTCTTCGCACGCAGGATAGCGCAGCGCCTGAACGAAACATGGCGCCAGCCGGTCATCGTGGAAAACCGCCCGGGCGGCGGCGCTATCCCGGGTTCCGATTATGCCGCGAGGCAGCGGGCCGACGGTTATGCGTTACTGGTCGGGACGGTGACGACGCATGCTGTGGCGGCGAGCCTTTACCCCAAGCTGCCATACGATATCCAGCGCGATTTCGCGCCGATCACGGAACTCGCATACATTCCGCAGTTGCTGTCCGTGCATCCTTCGCTGCCGGTGAAGTCGGTCAAAGAACTGGTGGCGCTGGCGAGGGCCAGGCCCGGAGACATCAACTACGCCGCGGGTGGTGTTGGCGCCACCCCGCACATGTCGATGGAGCTGTTCCAGCAAATCGCGAAAATAAAAATGGTGCATGTGCAGTATAGAGGCTCGGGACCGGCGATGATCGGACTGCTGAGCGGGGAAGCGTCAGTGATGTTCGACGTGGTGATGACGACACTGCCGCACATGCAGGCAGGGAAGCTCCGCACGATCGGAGTGACCAGCCTGCGGCGCGCGCCGATCGTGCCGCAGGTGCCGACGATCGCCGAGTCGGGATACCCCGGGTTCGAGTCGTTGGTGTGGTTCGGCCTGTTCGCGCCCGCTGGCACGCCACCGGATGTGTTGCAGAAGATTCACGAAACCGTTGCCGGCGGTCTCAATACGCCGCAGATGCGCGAGTCGCTGACGAGCCAAGGCTTGGAGATCGTCGCGAGCAGCCCCACCGACTTCAGCAAGCGCATCGCCGGCGAGATCGCCAAATGGCGCAAGGTGATCCAGGCAAAGGGAATCAAGGTGGAGTTTTAGTTTCGGTAACCGCGCTTACGTCTCCTGAGTTTTCTCGAATATATGGCCCTCGAGCTTGAAGGGTTCTTTAACCGGAGGCAATGCGAGCACATCGTCCACGACTTTGGACAGTGCGGCGCCGACCGGACGGATCTCCGCCGCCGAGCATGCTGCGCACAGCGCGTCGAGCGAATCCCGGAGTCGTTGAGTGACCGGATCGCTATTGTCTCGGTACTCATAATGATTGTGCGTGATGATCACTATGGCCGGGACCGCAGGCGCACGCTCCTTCACCTGGGTGACGATATTGGTCGCGATGGTCTTGTAGCTCACGCCATAATCTCCAGGCCAGTCGACATCGGGACGCAGGTCGGCATGCATTCTTCGCCCTGCCCGTCCCGTCAGCAGCGCCGAGAAATCCGCCGATAAAGGGACGTTTGCAAACTCCAGATCGCCGCGGGCCTGGCGAAATTGCGCGTGCGCGCGGTGCGGGTCCGGCTCGGCCGCGGTCCAGATAGCCTGCATCTCCGGCACCACCCGTCCCGGCGCCGAGCATGACCCGCCACGAAAACCAAGCTCGGCCAGCACTCTGAATATTGCGTCATTGGCGGAGAACGTTCCCGGACGGAAATATTCCGGTCGATGGCCGATCGCTTCATGCCAGAGTGTTGCGGTCTCCGACAACAGGGCCCGCTGATCATTCTCGGATAGTCCCCCGTAATGTGCGAAGAATCTGCGCCGTTGATAACGCGAGACCGAATACTTCCATGGATGCATGTGCAGGCCCAGGCACGCGCCCCGTTTCGATAGATCATTGAAAAGAGGTGCTTGTGCCAGCGCCGTCTCGGGATGAATGAAATAAGTCACAGGGAACCCATAACTCCCGGCGATATCGAAATAGCCCAAAACAGCGCGTTCCCCCCGTGGCAAGTCTTTCGGGCCCGATGCGCTACGATCACTTGTCGCGGTCGTTGGCTCACAGTCCATTGTGAGCACGATGCTGACCTCTTTCATGATTTCTCGTCTCCTGTATGCATGCAACGGAATAGGCCCCGGCGGGATCGCAAAATAGCGCGAGGCGATCTAGGCACCCGGCATCAAGGCCGCGTTCCGGCCGGGGCGGCCGACGCTCGCCCGGAAATTTCCTGCTCGAGGATTCTTGCCTCGCGAACTGCCATTTCCGCGAATGCTTTGACGATCTCCGGACGGTTCGATCTTTTAGGATACGCCATCAGCAAATCGATTTCGAGCCGCGGTTCGAATGGCCGTATCGCGACCGCCGCCGCCGCAGTGCCAATGTACAGCGGATGAACCAGGGCGATCCCGAGATCATGCGCGACAAACGCGCAGATGGCAGGCGCTGTTGCCGCGGAAAAGCCCGGGTGGCGGTTGACGCCCAGTTTGTCGAACAGGGCGTCGATCCGCAGCCGGATGATGGTTCCCGGACTCCACGATGTGAACGGCTCGCCTTCCAGATCGGCGGCGACTATCTCACGGCGCGCGGCAAGCGGATGCTTGGGCGGCAATATGCAGACGAGAGGCTGTCGCGACAACAGCTCGGTTTCGACCTCGGGGTGCTCGTGCGATGAATTACAGAACGCGATGTCCAGTTTGGATCCCGACAGCAGATCGACGAGCTTGAGTGTGCTCGCGGTCTGGATCTGCATTGCCACGTTCGGGTTGGTGCGCAGGAAGCTCAAAGCCGGACGCTGAGCGAACCCGGTCGACAAAGCGGGCATGGCGCCGACGGAGAGATTGGTCAGACGCAGTGTGCGAATCTCTTCGGCGGCATTGCTGATTTCATTCGCCGCAACAAAGACGCGTTCGACCTCCCGGTATAACGACAGACCTTCCGCGGTGGGTAGGAGACGCCCCCGGACGCGGTCGAACACGCGAAATCCTGCAGCGCGCTCGAATGCCTGAATGAGTTTGGTCACCGCCGGCTGGGAGATGCGCATTACCTCGGCCGCGCGCACCACGGTGCCGTTCTCCATGACCGCTTTGAACGCTTCGATCTGGCGCAAATTCATGGACAAGAGTATGACTCTTGATTGGCGGTACTCAATGATATAAGGGAGCACCCGCCGTGGTAGAGCACTGGCGTGACTACAGTCGCACTCACGCGTTCGCCATTAATGCCTTTCGAAGTCGATTCGCTCGCGCGCCGGCAGGCTCCGGAGATGGCAGCCAGCTTTTGAATGATGCAGCAAAAACTGGCATTGACGATTTTCCCTGGGGGAACCTCATCGCCCTTACGTTGCAGCACAAGCGTGCGCCGCGCTTTTCACGATCACTTCACCTCGACAAGCGCGACACCGTTGATCGTGCTGGTGGCGAGCACCGGGTTGCCGTCGGGTGTGACGTCCATCTTGCGCACGATGTAGCCGCCGGACGGGATCGCCCAGGTCTGGAACTTCTGCGTCTTCAGGTCGAAGCGCACGACCGTGTTGGGCTTCGTTCCCGATTCGCTGTACCAGATGATTTCCTTCGCGGCGACGATGCCGTAGGGCTCGGATCTCGGCCCGCCGGGCGATTGCCATTCGGTTACCTGGCCCGTCACGGGGTCGAGCCGGCCCAGATAGCCGCGCGGGAAGTCCGTGTACCAGACGACGTCGTCGCGGGTGAAGGCCATGCGCCGCGGACGCGCCTTCGGATCCGGCAATGCGTATTCACGAATCGCCAGCGTCTTGGGATCGATGCTCGCAATCTTGTTCGTTCCGAACAGGACGACGAACGGGACGCCCTTCGAGTTCACCATGATGCCGTAGGGACGCGAGCGCGGCGTGGGCGAAGTCATCAGCTTGATCTCGGCGGTAGCCGGGTCGAGCCGTCCCATCATGTTCGATTGCTGCAGCGTGAACCACAGGATGCCGTTCCGATCGAAGGCGAGCGAGTGCGGATCGCGGGCCTTCGGGTCCGGCATCTTGTATTCGGTGACGGCGCCGCTCTTCGGGTCGAGCTTGCCGACGATCGATATATTGTTCCCCGTGAACCAGATGTTGCCGGCCTTATCCTCGACCAATCCGTGCGGCGCGGTTGCCGGCGACTTGAGCGGATATTCCCTGACCTGGCCGGTCTTCGGATCGACGCGTCCCAGCCGGTTGGTCATCTGTCCCGTATACCAGATCGCGCCGTCGCGGGTGGCGAGCGGGTCGTGCGGCCGCGAGCCCGGTATGGGCACTTGCCACTCCTTGATATTGATTTGCGCCGGCCCCGGGATGATGTTGGCGGCGGGCTTCGGTTTCTCGGGAAAATTCTTTGCCAGGTAGTCGGTGACGGGGATGACCTGATCCGGCGGAATGGGGACACCGAAATTGAGCATCATTCTGACGGCGGTGTGCCAATACGCCTGCGGGTAGCCGGAAGCGACGATGCGGTTTAACCCGTGGCAGCCGCTGCAATAGGTCGCCACGGCTTCCTTGCCGGGCCCGTCGGGCAGGTTTGGCGGCGGTTTCTGGCTCCGCGCGGGCAGCGTCGAGGAGAGCAGAGCGAAAGCAGCCAGCGTGAGCAGAAGCGATTTCGTCGGCATGGGTTCTCCTTGACAAGGGCGTGTTGCGGCGTCGTCCTGCCGCGTCCGGAGCGAAGCCTGCGCGCAAGCGGGCGTAACGTCAAGGGCGCGCCGGCAGCGGCGACGAACAACGACAGTCCGCTGAAACGCATCACGTTCAGGTACCTCTTCGGGGATCGGCAGGCCTATAATAGGACACTGGTATGAATGCCGGCCATAACGCAAGAACGTTCGTCGTATCAGGGGGCGCACATGCGCAACGCCAAGGTGGTCCGGCCGGCTGCAGCCGCAGCCGCGTTTCAGTTTGGGGATCGTCGAGGCGAAGCACGTAATGCATTGCTCCGCGCCCGGTCGTTCGTATCTCGGCAACAACTCAATCGCCACTAAGGCAGGAGGGGATCACCATGAAACGCTTGTTCGCTATCATTGCAGGGCTGCTTGTCATCGCGTTCACCGTGTCCGGTTGTACAAACCGGCCGCCCGTTCTGAACGACGAGGGATGGATCACGCTGTTTGACGGCACCGAAGCCAGCCTGAACAACTGGAACCGCGTCGGCGACGCGAATTGGAAAGTTTATCGCGGCGCCGTTGAGGCCGACAAGAGAGCCGGCAAGACTCCCGGATATTTGGTCTCGAAGAACTCCTACACAGACTTTCAGCTCAGGGTCGGGTTCTGGGTGAGCCACGACGCCAACAGCGGTATCTTCATGCGCTGTGCCGATCCCAAGAAAATCACCGACCGCAGTTGCTATGAGGCGAATATCTTCGACCGGCGTCCTGACCCGCTGTACGGCACGGGGGCCATCGTTCATTTGGCCGCAGTACATCCCATGCCCAAGGCCGGCGGCAAGTGGAACACCTACGAGATCACGGTCAAAGGCAACCGTATTTCCCTCTGGCTCAACGGAGACCTCACCGTCGACCTTGTGGACAACAAGTTTGCGAGCGGGCCGTTCGCGCTTCAGTACGGGTCCGGCGTCGTGAAGTTCCGCAAGGTGCAAATCAGGCCGCTGTAGCCCGAAAAAATAGAAGGGGCTCGAATTACGCTGGTATAAGACCCGAGGCAGGATTCCAGATTCAGGATCAAGCCATCGGTTTCAACTCGCCGAGAATGGTGGGAATGAGTTCCGCGACCGTCGGATGGATGTTGACCGCGCGTCTCAGCACCGTGTAAGGCGCCTTCGCGTACATCACATCGAGAATGCAATGGATCGCCTCGTCGCCGCCCACGCCAAGGATCGCGGCGCCGAGGATCTCCCTGGTGTCCGCATCGACGGCGATTTTCATGAATCCTTGCGTCTCGCCTTTCTCCACCGCGCGTCCCACGCGCGTCATCGGCCGCTTGCCGACGAGCGCCCTGCGGCCGGAGGCGCGGATCTCGGCTTCGGTCATCCCCGCGCGCCCGAGCGGCGGATCGATGAAGAGGCCGTACGCCGTCAAGCGGTCGCTCACGGTGCGATGGCTGCCGTTGAGCAGATTGTCGGCGACGATTTCGTAATCGTTGTAGGAAGTGTGGGTGAAGGCGCCGCGCCCGTTGCAGTCGCCGATCGCCCAGACGCCCGGCACGCTCGCGCGCAGCTCGTCATCGACCACGATGTAACCGCGCGCGTCGGTCTTGACACCGGCCTGTTCGAGCCCGAGATCATCGGTGTTCGGCACGCGCCCCACTGCGAGCAGCAGGTGCGAACCCACCACCTCTCGCGAGCTGCCCGAGCAGTCGAGCTTTACGGCGATTTCGTCGCCGCGCGTCTCGGCCGTCATGCATTCGGCGTTGAGTTCGACGTTCACACTCTCGTTACGCAGGATCTCCGCGACCCCCTGCGAGATGTCCTCGTCCTCGCGCCCGATCAGGCGCGGACCTTTCTCGACGATGGTGATCTTCGCGCCGAAGCGCCGGTAGATCTGGCCGAATTCGAGCCCGACATAGCTGCCGCCGATGATGACGAGGTGCTCGGGCAGAAAATCGACCTCCATCATGGACGAATTGGTGAGATAGGGAACTCGATCGAGTCCCGGCATCGGCGGCACCAGCGCGCGCCCGCCGGCGTTGATGAAAATCCTGTCGGACGCCAGCACATCACTGTTCACGCGCACAGTGCCCGGCGATTCGAAGCGCGCGTGCCCCTCGATGACGTTGAGGTTGGACGTGCCCTTCAGCCACTTCTCGACGTTCCGGCTCGCGCGGCCGGCGACTTCGTCCTTGCGCGCTTTCACGCGCTTCATGTCGACCCGGATCGCGCCCTCGATGGTCACGCCGTAAGCGGCGCTGTTGCGGGCAAGATGCGCGGCGTAGGCGCTGGCGACAAGCGTCTTGGTCGGCATGCAGCCGGTGTTGACGCAGGTGCCGCCGTAACGCTTGCGCTCGATGATCGCGACCTTCATGCCGGTGCCGGCAAGCCGCGCCGCGAGTGAAGGCCCGGACTGTCCGGTGCCGATGATGATGGCGTCGAATCGTGTTGTCATTGGGACACCTCGTGAACGATGACCCCGTCCATGGCATCGCACTGGCGCTGCCAGGGCGCCTGATCGAGCGCGCGGCTCGCGTACTGGATGTCCTTGTGCCGGTCCAGCACCTGCCAGATCGTCTCCGGTTCAGGCCCGCGCGGATGCCACATGTTCGCTGCAAGAATGAGCGAGTCGCGGCGCGGCTTCTCGTCGAGCACTACCTCGATCGGCGTGTTCGAGTAGACGCCGCCGTCCCAGTACGGTTCGCCGTCCACGCGCAGCGCGGGAAACGCCGGGGGCAGCGCACCCGAAGCCATCACGTGGGTTGCGCACAGATTGCGGTCGCGACTGTCGGAGTAGTGCATTTCCCCGGTGCGGACGTTCACCGCGCCCAGGGTCAAGCGCGCGTGTTTGGCATTGACATAATCGAAGTCGATGAGTTCGGCCAGCGTGTCTTGCAGCGGCGCCGTGGAATAGAAGGCGGCGCGCTCCACCCCGAGCGGGACATGCACGCCCCACACGGCCTCGGCGTTGGGCACGAAGAACCCATCGACCCCGCGGGTGAATACTTCGAGGTTCGAAAACACATTGCCGAATCCGGCCCACATCGCTCCGATATCCGCAACGCGGTGGTTCTGAACGAGATTCCCGAACTGCGTCAGCCTGGCAAGCCGGTCCTCCGGTTTGTTGCCGGCGATGATCGTGCCGTTGATCGCGCCGATGGAGGTGCCGATGATCCAGTCCGGTTCGATGCCGGCTTCGTGCAGGGCCTGATATACGCCGACCTGGTAGGCGCCGAGCGCACCACCGCCTTGCAGCACCAGCACTACCTGGCCGGGGAGATTCATCTCGCGACGCGCGCCGCTCGCGGCGTTGACTTGGTTCTGAGCGTTTCTGGCCACGGTCACCTCCAATATTGAGTCTTGCGCAAATGGATGACAATCCATTTGCGCCTCGAACCCCCCTTCGTCCTTCCCTCATCCCTGACCCTTCTCCCAGAGGGAGAAGGGGAACAATTGCCTCCCCTCTCCCCCCGGTCGGCCGGCTGTCTCCCGCACTTAAGACTGAGGGTCAGGGGCCAGCCCTGATGCCATGGGCTTGCAGAGCCAAAAGATAGCCTTGCGCCATCATTGGCAGGCGCACCAGCCCTCGCCATATGCAGGTCGTGCCCGGATTGTCTTGTTTTCCTCTGGTCAGCCAAAAAACGCGCCACGCCACCACAAGAT
>MERG01000436.1:0-3855 GCA_001771985.1 Betaproteobacteria bacterium RIFCSPLOWO2_12_FULL_62_13
TGCCGTCGATGGCTGCAAGCAGCACGGTGAGGCACAGCAATCTCGTCCCTGTTGCCCACAGGCCGGCTGCCGTCATGATGGCCGCCTCCTCAAAGTCACGCACGAGCCCCAAGCAGCCGTGGTCGGCGGCTGGCTCATTCGCCTTGGTCGCATCCCCGCAAGCGGGGCCCCTGCTCCCTGGCTCATGAGCCTACCCTTACCGCGCGCCACTTGACCGTGGTCTGTGCCTTGCCGACCCCGCGCCGCGCCTCGCCTTCCATCGCATTGCCCCCGACCCGCCCCAGGAAATAAAGGCTCGCCTCGTTGTCGGCGTCGGCGGTGTCCACCATGATGAAACTTATGCGCTCGCCGTCGAGCTTCGGCTCCCACAGCGGCGCCGCGATCCGGCCCTCGACGCGTGCCAACCCGTCGATTTCCTGGAAGCGCTGGCGCAGTTCGAATTCGAAATCGCGCTCCCCGCCCGGCAACATTACGCGCATGCGCCAGCGCCCGGCGACCTTGGCCGGAACGATCCATAGGAACACGTTCTTGCGAATCGTAACTTTTCGATCCGGCTTCCAATCTTCCAGATCGAAGTCGTGCGCCACGATGCGCGTTCCCGGCTTCAGATCCAGCAGCCTGGGGCGCAGCCGCCGGTTCACGGCGGGCAGCAAGTACATCGTGATCACGGTGGCCCGGCTGATGTCGGTCTTGAACAGATCCTGGTGAAGAAACGTGACGCGGTCTTCCACCGCCGCCTGCCGCGCGCTTTCTTCGCTCTGGAAAATGAGATGCTCGTCGAGCTCGACACCCAAGGCGCGCGCGCCAAACTTCTTCGCCGCGGTGATCGGGATGCGCCCGTCGCCGGAACCAAGATCGATCACGAAATCCCGCGGGCCGACATTCGCAACCCGCAGCATCTCGTCCACCACCACCTGCGGCGTGGGCACATACGGCACATCGAAGGGAAACTGCGCCGTGGCCGGTGGACTGAGGATCAGCACCGCGGTGCACGCGCAACAATACAGCGCCGCCGTTCGTCGGGAAAACGTCGCGATACCGCTCATTATTGCTGATAGGAAGGATACGACGGGGGCTTCAGCGCGGTGTGCGCCGGCTCGATGAACTCGGTGCGCGTTGCCTTCCACGCGAGTTGCTGCGCACCACGGTTACCCGAGACGCGCGCCTGGCCCTCGATCCTGCCATTGGCGATACGACCGGAAAGCTCGTAACGCAGCGCCGCCTCGCCGTCGTTCACGCTCGCCGCCAGGCTGATGCTGGTCCCGCTGAGTTTCAGTTCCTCGATCCTTGCGCCGCGGCCTCCCACCGTCAGCGTGCCGTCGATTTTCTGGAACATCTGGTTGAGCGTAAGCTCGGAGTCTTCGCTCTTGCCTGCGGCAGGAAGCCGCCAGCGCCACTTGCCCGAGACCTTGGCCGGCACTACCCAGTAGAAGACTTTGCTTTTGAAATCACGCCCCACCGGCTTGTCCGGGGCATCGAGCACCAGGGACAGATCCGGGGTCCACTCGCCCATGTCGTAGTCATGCGAAACAATCCGCGTGCCGGGCTTGAGCGTCGCGAGGAGCTTGGGCCGCACCATCAGGTTGACTTCGGGCAGGAGGTAGATGGTGACGACCGTGGCGCGGCTGATGTCGGTCTTGTAGAGATCGCGCTGGTAGAACACCGCGCGGTCGGCCACTCCCGCCTTCGCCGCGAGCTTGTTGGCCAGCACCACCAGCCGCTTGTCGAGATCGACGCCGAAACCGCGCGCCCCGTATTTCTTCGCCGCGGTAATGATCATCCGCCCGTCGCCCGAGCCGAGGTCGATCACGTAATCCCTGGGTCCGACCCCGGCGATTTCGAGCATCTTGTCGACAACATTCTGCGGCGTCTGAACGTAAGGCGTGTCGCCATAGTCTTCGGAAGACGCCGGCACCGCGGCGAGCAGCGCCGCGGCCAGCACATAAGCGCGCCACGCGCCGGCGCCTTTTCCTGCAAAGAGAGTTCGGTTCATGACCTAGCAGCCTGTCGGACCCCGGATCAAGTCCGGGGCAAGCTTAACGGTCCGACAGGCTGCTAACAGCAAAACTGCCTGCGGATTTTGAATGAAACCCAGGTCAACAACCATTCCTGACCTCACAAAAGCATCCAATTAGGCGAGAAACGAGGTTTTCACTGACTTTTTCTCTCATATTTGTGCAGGCAGTTTTGCATAAGGAATTTGTCCGATCCAAGTCCGACAAATTCCTCGTTGGTAGAAAGAAGGAGCAGGCTTGCGGGCGGGGCGTCGTTCGCGGCGGACCGGGCGGCGCGCCGAGCCGACCATTCGAACCGCGCTTGGACGCGGCTGCCGGACAACCGGGCGCTGCCGGCGATGCTTTCGCCTTCAACCTTGCCGGTGAATTCATGCTTTACCGGCGCGCCGTTCACTTCGGCGGTGAAGCCGAAGCTGATCTCGCCGCCGCGCAGCCGCGGATTCTGCAGTTTCACGGTGCGGCCACCGACGTTGACGCCGCCGGAAATCATCTGGAATCGTTGCGTGAGCGTCACTTCATAGGCCTGGCGCTTGCCGGAGACCGGCAGTTGCCACCGCCAGGCGCCCGCGACCTTGGCCGGAATCACCCACAAGTAGACGTCACTCTTGCCCCCCGAGCCGCCGTACTTCTCTCTTGCATCCATCTGCACGTGAACATCCGGCTTCCACTCGTCCATGGAGAAGTCATGCGACACTACGCGCGTGCCTGGTTTCAAATCGAGCAGTCTGGGCCGCAGCTCGAGATTGACCCGCGGCAGGAGGTACATGGTAATGACCGTCGCCTCGCTCAAATCGGTCTCGAACAAATCGCGCTGATAAAACGCCACCTTGTCGGTAACCCCCGCCTTTGCAGCGTTGGCATTCGCCTCGGCGATGCGTTCGGGGTTGAGATCGACGCCGAATCCGCGCGCGCCATGTTTCTTCGCGGCGGTGATCACAATCCGGCCGTCACCCGAACCGAGATCGATCACGTAATCCGTGGTAGTGACTTTGGCGATCTGCAGCATGCGCTCGACGACTTCCTGCGGCGTCGGCACATATGGCACGCTGGGCTCTCCCGCCCACGCATCCACCACTCCCAGCGTACCCAGCAGAAAAGCGAGCGCGCCGCGGCCCGCCCGCCGGGCCCCGGCTCCGAGCCTTTGCGATATGCACTGCACGTCCATCTCCTTTGCTCTGATGGGATCGTGACGCGGGCGCGCTGCGCTGTTTCGTCATCGGTTTTCGGCATCGCCCCCATCTTGTCGTGATCCTTCCCCCTCGGAGCGGGCCTTATGGTAGATTTGCCTGCTGCCAAAAAATGGCTAATTATACCCGATCGTTTCCCTTGCGACTGCACTACGCCATCATTTTCACGTCCGGCGGCGCGATTCTGGCACTCGAGCTGCTGGCCTCGCGCATCATGACGCCCTACTTCGGCGTGAGTCTCTACATTTGGACCGGCATCCTCTCGATCACGCTGGTGTCGCTCGCGCTCGGTTACTGGATCGGCGGCAGGTGCGCCGGGAACGAGGCGAACACGGTCGCTGTGGAACGGCTCACTCACCTCTACCTGCTGATGCCGGCAGTGGCCGCGATCGCGATCGTCGCAGCGTGCCTTGTTTATCCTTTTCTCTTTTCCCAGCTTGCCGGCTGGAGCCTGGTGCTCGGCGCTTTCGCCGCCTGCCTGGTGCTGCTTTTCCTGCCCCTGGTCGTGACCTCCGCGATGAACCCGCTGCTGGTCGCGATCGCGCTGCGCAGCCAGCGCCGGCACGCCGGGGATGCCGGCGCCGGCAAAGTGTTTTTCATGAGCACGATCGGTTCGGTGGCGGGCGTGCTGGTCACCGCGTTTGGGATGATTC
>MERG01000436.1:3913-12374 GCA_001771985.1 Betaproteobacteria bacterium RIFCSPLOWO2_12_FULL_62_13
ATTAGCCGCCGCGATGATGCCATCGCTTCGCCTCGCGGCGCGCAAGAGCGTGGCCGCCACGGCGGTCGGCGCTGCGCTCGCCGCGCTCCTGCTGCTGTGGCAGGCCGACGCCTACACCGGGCGGCTCGATCCGGTGAGCTACGGCGGCAGGACATGGCGCGTCGAGGCGAGCTACGGCTCTTTGTTCGGAACGATGAAGATTCTCAAAAGCAGCCCCGAGACCGGGAGCGGACGTTTCCTGCGGATCTACTTCCAGGACGGGCTCACGCACAATACGGTCGATTCGAGCGCCAGATCGATGTCATTCTACACCTACGCGCTGGAAGCCCTCGCCTACGCCTACCGACCCGAACTGCGCTCCGCGCTGGTGCTGGGGCTCGGCGCCGGCATCGTGCCGACGCAGCTTGCAGCACGCGGTGTCGCGGTCGACGTGGTGGAAATTGATCCGGCATCGCTGCGCGTGGCGCGCGAGTTCTTCGGATTCGATCCGGCCAGAGTCCGCGTTCACCACGCCGACGCGCGCACCTTCCTGCGCGCCTGTCCTCGCCGCTTCGATGTCGCGGTCGTGGATCTCTTTCACGGAGACGGCACGCCGGAATATCTTGTCACCCGGGAATTTTTCCGCGACCTTGGGAACTGCCTTTCACCGCGCGGCGTGGCGGTGTTCAACACGTTTGCGGATCTTGAGCGCCGGGCAAACTACGCGCACTTCCTGGCCACGTTGCGCGCCGAACTGCCGCATATCGCGCTTTACCAGCCGGATTGGCCAGGCGCGATACACGTCAACAGTTTCGTGGTTGCCGGCGCCGAACCGCTCGCAGCGCCTGCCAAAGTTACGCTCGATTACGTCCCCGAGCGTCACAGCGAGGCCTTGTGGGGCATGCTCGCCAATCCGCGCCCGCTGGACGCCGCGCTGCTCGCCGGGGGAAGAATCGTAACCGACGCGCGCAACGTCGCCGCCCACGATCATGCCGTGAATCAGCTCGTCTACCGCCGCTCGGTGGTGGAGGCGCTGCCGCCGCAGTTGCTGCTCAACTAGGAAATCTCGAACCGCACAGACGCAAAGGCGCAAAGGCGCCGCAAAGGAAGATCAAAAGACTGCACTTCCTGTTGTAACGCTTTGGATTCCAATTCTTTGCGTAATCTTTGCGCCTTTGCGTCTCTGCGGTTGAGCTTCTTGCCAGTTAGCGCGCGGCGGCCTGGGTGGCAACCCGCGTCGCGGTCCAGCGCACAGTGCCCCTGCCGGTCCCGAGCTCCACCGTGCCCTGCATGCTGTCGCCGCTCACGCGCCCGCTGAAGACATGCCTGCCCGCGCCGGCGTTGAGAGCAAAACGGATCGCCTCGCCGCGCAGTTGCGGCAGCTCGATCTTCGTGCTTTTTCCGCCAGCGAGCGCGCTGCCTTCGAACATCTGGAACTTCTGCTTGAGGTCGAGCTCATAGCCGCCCGCGCCGCCCTCGATACTGAGCCGCCATTTTCCGGCGACCTTCGCCGGCACGATCCAGAGATAGATCGTGGCGCGCGGCACGCCGTTGATTGCTTCCTTCTCCGGCACGTCGAACGTCATGTAATCGTCAGCCTGCCAGTCGTCGCCGAAGTGATAATCGTGGGAAACCACGCGCGCGCCAGGCTTGAGCTCCAAAAAAACCTTGGGTAGCAGATCGCTCATCATGCTCGGCAGCAAGTACAGCGTGAGCACGCTCGCGCGGCTCAAGTCGGCATTGAATACGTCCTGTACCTGGAACGCCACACGATCCGCCACGCCGAGACGCCGCGCCGAATCGTTGCTCAACTTGACGAGCTCGGGGTCGATGTCGACACCGAACCCGCGCGCCTTGAACTGTCTGGCGGCGGTGAGCACGATTACTCCATCACCTGAGCCCAGGTCGAGTACGAAATCATTCGCTCCCACCTCCGCCATGCGCAACATCTGATCGACGACCACTTGCGGCGTCGGGACATACGGCCCGCCGGTGCGCCCCAGTTCCACTGCCCGCACCGCTGCCGCCGCGGACAGCAGCAACGCCGCTCCATTCAGCAGAGCCAGTGCATTGCGATATGCCTTCCTCATGTGAGCTTCTCCTTCGCATTGATCGATTCGAACAACGCCTCCCTTTTGGGTGCGTCACGGTTTGACGAATTTCAGCACGAACTCGTCGTTGGGAATCATGGGTTTGAATACCGAAGCGTCGCGCGGATCGGCGGGATTGCGCAGGAAGCCGGCCTCTTCGACAAATTTGAAGCCGGCGGCCTCCACTTCCCGCCGCACGACACTCTCTTCGATGCGATGCAGCGTCTTGGTATCGCTGACGCCGGTGCCCGGGCGCGCGGAATGGTCGGCCACGATGTAGGCGCCACCAGGTTTAAGCGCGTTGAATATGGCGCGGTTCATCTTTACGCGATCTATACCGAGCCAGACGGTGTCGTGATAATTGAAGTTGAAGGTGACGAGATCGAAGTTGCGCACATCCGGCGGCACCGGGTCGTCAAATTCGCGAACCAGGTGCAGCACTCTGCCCATCACCGGCTTCTTCAGGCGCTCATCGAAACGGCCCTTCACAAAATTTTCGACGACATAGGGGCTATTCTGCGCGTAAACGACACCCGTCGGCCACACCGCTCGCGCCAGGAGCTCGGTGTTATAGCCCGCCCCGGCGCTGAGATCGAGCACGCGCATTCCGGGCCGCGCGTCGTAGAACGCCAGAAGTTTTTCCGGTCTGCGCCGCAGGTCGATGACGCGGTCAGCGTCGCTGCGCTCCTGGTTATGCACGATCCAGAAATAATTGGGGCGTTCTTCGTCAAGCGCAGCACATCCCCCCAGCAGCTCCGCCAGCCACAGAAAGACCAGTCCGGCCGCGCCACTCAGTCTGCTCCGCACAAGCGTCATTGTTCGCTGCCTTTCAGAGTTCCTGCCGGCGCATTGCCGGCGCATTCCAACTTCCCCACCCGGGCCGGGCGATATCTTAAACCAGCACGCCGCGCCAATATAGTAGAATCTCACGGTCCATCGCCCGGGAGTTTACCGGAGTCCGCCCCGGCAAACTCCTAATGCAAAACCGGCGCCAGGAAAAAAACACAAAAGAGGACGACAGATATGCGAATTCATCCTTGCTTTTGTTCACGTTGCCTTACATGCCGGCAGGCAGGGACCGCTTCGGGTGGGTTTCCTTCCGAATTGTCAGCCGGTTTTGCTTTTAGCGGCCTATTGGGACTCTCAAGTCCGGCAGGTCGCTAGCGAGGCTGCCGCCGCGCGGCGCGCCATGAATCAGACCCCGAAAGCCTGTCTCGCCGCCTTGCTGCTAATCTTGGCCGGCAACGCAGGCGCCGACATCTACGGCTACGTGGACGAGAAGGGGGTGGCCCACCTCAGCAATGTGCCGCTTCACGACGGCTATTACCTGTTCAAGAAAGAGCCACCCGATACGCTGCCGCCGGACTGGGACCCGGCCACGGCTGTCCTGCCAAATACCGGGCTGGCGCCCGTGCCGTACTACAACTCGGTCCAACGCAGGCAATACGTCCCGCTGGTGACGGCGGTCGCAAAGGAGCACGGCCTGGATGAGGCGTTGCTCCACGCCGTGATCACGGTCGAGTCCGGCTACAATCCGCGGGCGAGGTCGCCCAAGGGCGCCATGGGACTCATGCAACTCATGCCGGAGACCGCGCAGCGCTACGCAATCAAGAATGTCTGGGATCCGCGTGAAAACCTGCGCGGGGGCGCAAGATACCTGCGGGACCTGCTCGCCATGTTCAACAACAATCTGTCTCTTGCGCTCGCCGCCTACAACGCCGGCGAGGCGGCCGTGATCCGGGCTGGCCACAATATCCCGCCGTTTGCCGAAACGCTCAGTTATGTGCCCAGGGTGCTCGGACACTATGAGCGCTACCGCTTGCTCGGAAAGCAGTGAATGGTGAACGGTGAATGGTGAACGGCACGTAGCCTCGAAGTAGCGAAGCGGATTCCGGGAATTCTTGGCCCCGGATTTCATTTCATTCCATCCGGGCTGCGTTCTCTGCGGTTAATTTCCAGGTTTGGAAAATGAAATTGGACTCCCCGCTGGTGCGCGCCGCGCGCGAGAACGACATCCCGGCACTGACCGAAATCTATGCTTACCACGTGCGCCATGGCCTCGCTTCGTTCGAGCTCGAGCCGCCTGATGCGGCAGAAATGGCGCGCCGTTATGCTCATCTCACCTCCCTCGGCCTGCCCTACCTCGTCGCCGAGTTCAGCGGGCGCCTTGCGGGATACGCCTATGCCGCCCCCTATCGCACGCGCCCTGCTTACCGTTTTGCTGTTGAAGATTCGATCTACATCCATCAGGATTACGCCGGCCGCGGCGTCGGCAGCACGCTGTTGCCTGCGCTCATTTCCGCCTGTGAAGCGAAAGGCTGCCGCCAGATGGTCGCGGTGATCGGCGACAGCGAAAACCGGGCGTCGATCCGGCTGCACGAGAAGTTCGGCTTTGTCCGTGTGGGTGTGCTGCATTCCATAGGCTGGAAGTTCAACCGCTGGGTCGACTCGGTGCTGATGCAGCGCGCACTCGGCGCCGGCGCCGATGCTCACCCGTGCTGAGCCCGTTCGTAAGGCAATCGGCAGGATTTACTGAAAAGAGCAATTAGCCGCCGATGAACGCCGATAAACGCCGATGAATTCGAGACTTGGCACGGAAGTCTGTGTCACCTGTTGGGTAGACATGACATGTCTCAGAATGATTTGATCGACGAGGGTTTATCTGCGTACATCCGCGTTCATCTGCGGTTTCTAGGGTTAAGCCTGTCGCTTCGCCTTCAGCGCGCTTCGCCCGCAGCAATTTGAGCAACGCTGGCGCGCGCGGCGAGCAGGCAGGCAAGGCCCGCAGCCGCGGGCAACGCGAGAAGCCCAAAGGCGAGCGCGTAGCTGCCACCGATGAGATAAGCGTTGGCAAAGGCAATCGGTCCCAGCAGCTTGCCGATATTGACGAAGAACAGCGAACCACCGGTAGCGCTGGAGATCGCCCGGCGGGGCGAAAGCCGCGCCACTTCAGCAAGAAATGCCCCGGTCCAGCCGCTCGCGGTCGAGCCAAAGACGAAGAACAAGACGCAGGATGCCGTCAACGGCCACGCCGGCGTGATGGCGATGCACAGCAGCGCAGCGCCCAGCATGATCGCCGCCAGGACCGATAGCGCGGTGAAGCAGTCGCGCATCACGTCGGCGAGCCATCCCCAGAAGACGCGTCCGGCGACGCCGCCCACCTGGGACGCCAATAGCACGATACCTGCCTGGATCAGCCCAAGCTGCATTTCCTCGGCGAACAGCACCACGGCAAAAGTCGAGATGCAGATCTGAACGATCACAAAGCAGCCGCCGGAAATCGAAAGCAGCCGCAGCGTGGAATGGTTCCAGACAGTTGCGATACCGCCGAATGGATTGACCACGAGCTTGGCCCGCGCGTCCCGATCGCTGTCCCAATTACGACGCCCCTGTTGCATCAGAAACACGAGCAACAGCAAAGCCGCCGCAGTGCCCGCCAGCGCCCACTGCCAGCCGAAATGCACCGCCACTGCCGGCGCGATCGCCGCTGCGCCGATGCCGCCCAGCGGCACACCAGTTTGCTTGAACGAAAAGATCAGATTGCGGTTCTTGGCCGGTGCGAAACGCACCAGCAGATGTGATCCCGACGGCGACAGAAGCCCGTAGCCGAGCCCGAGCGCGATCGCCGACACGAACACGAAAGCGACATGCGGCAGGATGGCGATCACGCAGCCCATTGTCAGCAAGGCGAGCCCGAGTTGCGTGACGCGGCAGGCGCCCCAACGCACGCTCAGGTTGCTGCCGAATACCAGCGAGACCAGCATCGCGGCCGCGAGCAGGCTGATCTGATAGCCGATGAGCGAGGAATGGACACCGTAGGTTTCCGCAACTTTAGGCGCCACCACCGGCAGCGTGCTGGTGGCCATGGTGCCGAGCGTCTGGGCGAGAAGCAATATCGGCACCAGAAATGCAAGACCCCGGACGCCTCCTTGCGCCACGTGCGACACCCCACGTTCGTTGTCAATCATCGCCGTACGATTCGTGAGCCGATTGTCGGGAGATGGGAAGGTCGGGAGATCGGGAGATCGTGAGAGGGACCTGTCTCGCCTCAAGCTCTGACGCCCTCCCGCCCTCACGCGCTTACGCCGGGCCTTGCCTAGCTCTGCTGCTCTTCCAATCCGACCGAGGAGCGCCAGTCTTTGCTCTTGAAGATAAGCGGCTTGATGGCGAGAAGGAACAGGATCAGCCCCAGGACCAGCATGGTGGTTGCGATCGGGCGCTCGAGGAAAATGCCGTAGTCGCCCGCGCTCATTGCCAGCGACTGGCGGAGCGACAATTCCAGCATCGGCGCCAGCACGAGCCCGAGCGCAACCGGGGCAAGATCGTAGCCGAACTTGCGCAGCACGTAGCCGACACCACCCATGACCAACAGGATCCATACGTCGATCAGGCTACTGCTGACCGAATAGGTACCGAGGATGCAGAAGCACAGTATGCAAGGATAAAGGTAGCTGTACGGAATACGCAGCAGGTTGACGAACAGTCCTACCATGGGCAGGTTGAGGATCAGCAGCACGACATTGCCCACGTACATGCTGGCCACGAACCCCCAGAAGAGCTCCGGCTGCTGCTGGATGAGCAGCGGCCCGGGCAGGATGCCGTGCACCATGATGGCAGCGATCATCACCGCCGTAACCGGGCTCGTGGGAATACCCAGCGCCATCATCGGCACGAAGGCCCCGCTCGCCGCGGCGTTGTTGGCCGACTCGGGACCGGCAACGCCCTCGATCGCCCCCTTGCCGAAGCGCTCGGGGTGCTTCGAGAGCCGCCGCTCGATGCCGTACGAGACGAAAGAAGAAATGATGTGCGCGGAGCCGGGGATGATGCCGATCATGAAGCCCAGGAAACTTCCGCGCGCGATCGGTCCCACGGAATGCCGGAATTCTTCGCCTGACGGGACGAGATCCCGGAGCTTGGGTTTTTGCACCTCGGGCCCGACCGGCTGACCCGCGGTAAGCAGGATCTCCGATACGCCGAACAATCCGACCGCCACCGGCACGATGCCCACGCCGTCGCCCAGCTCCACGATGCCGAAGCTGAAGCGCGTGTATCCGCTCATGACGTCGATGCCGATCATGCCCAGAAGCAATCCGAGCGCGGCCATCGCGAGCGTCTTCAACATCGATCCGCCACTCATGTAGGCGAGAATGAACAACCCCATGAGGAGCAGCGCCGTGTACTCAGGAGGACCAAAGCGCAGCGCGAACTCCGCCAATGTGGGCGCAAGCAGCATGAGCCCAATCACACCCAAGGTTCCGGCAATGAATGAGCCGATGGCGGCAATCGCGAGAGCCGGCCCGGCGCGGCCATTCTGGGTCATCGCATACCCATCGACACAGGTCATGACCGAGGCCGCTTCCCCGGGAATGCGCATCAGGATCGAGGTGGTCGAACCGCCGTACATCGCGCCGTAATAGACACCGGATAGCAGCACAATTGCAATGATAGGGTTCAACCCGAATGTCGCCGGGAGCAAGAGGCTGATGCCGGCGAGCGGACCCAGGCCGGGCATCATGCCGACCAGCGTGCCGATAATGCATCCCACGAAAGCATAGACGAGGATCGAAGGGCTGAGCGCGACCGAAAAACCCAGCAAGAGATTTTGCAGCGTTTCAGCCATTACCAATACCCGTGACCCGTGACTCGTGACCCGTGACCGGTGATTGGTGATTGGTGACTGGCCGGGTGCTCTTCATCCTTCCACCTTCATCCTTCCACCTTCAGCCTTCCACCTTCAGAATCCCCACGGACTGCGTGGCAGCGGAACGTGAAGCAAGTCGCCCACGATATAAAAAGACGCGAAGCTGAATCCGAGCGATACCAATGCCACCGCCAGCGGCCGCCTGCGTTCGAGCACCCCCAGAAAGAAAACGAGCAGCGCAATCACGGTGATCCGGTAGCCGAGACGCTCGAGTGCGAATGCGCCGATCGCGCATGCGACGAGGATCACCACCGCGCGCGTCGCTTCGGGCCACCGTATTGCACCGAGAGGCTGCGACCTGCCGCCCCATAACGCGATCAACAAGCCCACCGCGCCGAGGAATATCGCGAGCATCAAGGGCATGTAGCCCGGCCCAGGCTCCTGCAGCGACCCCACCGGATACTCGCGGTTGGCCCACCCGACGTAAAGGGCGAGCGCAAGCAGCGTCAGCCCCGAGAACTGATCGCTCCGCAGCCCGCGCGGCTTGCCGTTTTCAGATGATTCAGAATCCATCGCAGCACCAGAAAAAACAGGACTTAACCGCCGATGCACGCCGATAGAAATGCAAATGGACAGGATTTACATGATTAACAGGATCAAGACCTAAGCAAGAAATCTTGTAAATCCTGTTAATCCTGTCCATTCGTTTCTCAAGCATTCCCGTGGGGCGGATGCTTTTGTATCCGTCGCA
>MERG01000437.1:0-6376 GCA_001771985.1 Betaproteobacteria bacterium RIFCSPLOWO2_12_FULL_62_13
ATCCAACCAAAACACGATTGCCAACTATCTCGAAGGCGGCAACGAAGCGGGCGGCGCCGCCACTTTCACTTCCGGCGCCGTCACTGGCAGCTTCAACGACAAGCTGCTGGCAATCACCAGCGACGCGCTGTTTTCGGTAGTCGGCATGCGGGTCGCGCGCGAAGTGCGCGCCTTTCTCACGGCGTATTTCAACGTCAACGGCTATTATCCATTCGCCAATAGCTATGCCGACAATACTTACAACTGCACGACCCTGCTTACGAGCGGCAGAATCCCCCATCCGAGCGCATCGCCGGGTCTCCCGATTTCTGAAACGTGTACCGGGCTCGCGGATTGGGATGCGTCGGGCTCAGCACAGCCGCCGGCCTGGTTTGCAGCCAACAACTGGCACCTGGTGGCGCACTACGCCGTAGCACCGGCTTGCACTTTTCCACTTTCCCAGTGGAATTGCCTCGGCGTTGGCGGCCTGCTCGCGGCGCAAGGCACGCCGGCACCGAGCGACAACAAGCGTGCGGTCGCGATCGTGACGGGACGTGCGCTCCCGGGACAGTCTCGGCCGTGCGCCGCACCGGCCGACTGTCTGGAAGACCCGGAGAACGCAAACGGCGACGATGTTTTCGTTCAACCGGTGCGTTCCCCGACCAACAACGACCGGCTGGTGGTCGTCTCGCCCTGATCGCGCCGCGGTGAAACAGGCAAGAGGCTTCACGCTGGTGGAATTGGCGGTGGTGATTTTCGTTATCACCCTGCTTCTCGGGAGCATATTGATTCCGCTCTCCACTCAAGTCGAGCAGAAACAAATAAGCGACACGCAAAAGACACTTGAGGAAATCAAGGAGGCCTTGATCGGGTTCGCCCTCGTGAACGGGTATCTACCCTGCCCGGACACGAACAACGACGGAATGGAAGACGTGAACGTCAGCACCGGGAAATGCAGCACCGTCTCGAGTGGTATTGCTGCCGGAAACTTGCCATGGGCGACTTTGAGTGTTGCCAATACCGATGTGTGGGGCAACCGCTTCCGCTATATTTCGAATGAACGCTATGCTTGGCGCACGCCTGCCGCCGTGATTTCCTTAAGTGGCGGCGGAACCGACGTTCGAATCTGTCAAACGGCGAACTGCGGCGGCACCGGCACCGCCGTGGTTGCCGCGATCTTGTCGCACGGAAAAAACGGCTACGGCGCAACTAACAGTCTGTCCGGCACCACAAATCCGAACCCGACGGGGGCCGATGAAATCGAAAACACCGACGGCGATCGCGAGATCGTGAGCCGTGTTATTTCTGCGCCGGAATCGTCTTCCGGCGAATTCGACGACATTGTAGCGTCGCTGTCGCGATATATTCTCTTCAATCGCATGGTTACAGCGGGCAGGCTGCCCTAACAGCATGAGGGGTGAGAACGCCAGAGCGGGAGAGCGAGAAGATCCGTGCGAGCGTGAGGGCGGGAGAGCGTAAGGGCGAAGCAAGACCCTCTTACGATTTCCCGATCTCCCGACCTCCCGATCTCCCGACTACTGGGATCCTTTTCCCTCCCGCGTCAGCGCAAAGCACACCCTCCCGGGTTCATTGGCGGTGAGCGCGAGGCAGTAACCGAGCCGCTCGGCCTGTTTGGCTGCGTGGTAGAGGCCGACACCCAGGCCGGTCTGTGAAGTGACGGGCGCAGCGAACAGTTGCGCGGCGACGCCGTCGGCCACCGCAGCCCCGTTGTCACACACGGTAAGTGTGCCGCCGCGCGCCGGCGAGAACGTCACGCGCACCCGCAAGTTCTCGCCATCTGCCTTTTTGTTGAGCCCGTTCTCAACGAAGTTATCGGCGACGCTGTCGAACAGTTCCGACGGAATCTTGAGGTTCTCGGGCGTGCCGTCGAGGCTGAATTGGATGTTGCGGCCGTTGTAGCGCTGGGTGAGTCCCTCCCACCAGATCGCGGCGTCCACCTGGCCCGTATCGACCTCGTGCGGCGTCTTGAGCTTGTCGAGCGTGGTGTTGAGCCGGCGGGTGATCTGCGGCAGTTGCCGCTGCATCAGAGCCTGCAATCCGGCGGCCTGCTCGGCCCCGCTGGTCTCGGCCGCGGCGCACAGCGAGCGCAGCGACTGCAGCAGATTATTGACGTCGTGGGTGAGCCGCGCGCCGGTTTCGTAGATCGCCTGCGCGTACGCGTTCTGACGCTGAATCTGCTCGCGCCGCTTCGCGTCGTGGAAATGCCCCACCATCTGCGTGAGGAGCTTCAGGTGGAGCAGCACCGCCGGAGAAAGCGGCCAGCGGGTGAAAATCTTGAGCTGCAGTTCGCCGGTGGAAAATTCGGCCGCGTGGACGGTGCGGGCGCCGAACTCTCCCTGTCCCGCTTTTGCCTCCCATTCCACGCCGCTCACCCACGGCAGCTCCAGCATGTGCTGCAAAGCCTGGGCAAGAAAGCGCTGCGGCTCGGATTCCTGCTCCGCGAGTTCCGCGAGCCGCTGCACCCAGCGCTCGAAGGGCAGGCCGAGGCTCATCAGATAGCGCGAAAGCATATGGCCCAGGCCGGCGAAGCCGCTGCGCGGGCTCCACAGCCACGACAGCACGACGAGCAGCAAAGCGATCACGAACAGCGTCTGCGCCAGAGCCACCGGATAATTGCCGTGGCTCACTTCCTTTACGACAAAACTGCCGAGCACCAGCGCCACCACCAGCAGAAACAGCAGCATGCTGTAGAAGAGATCGACCGCAACCGGCCCCTGCGAGCGGCGCGACTCGAAGCGTATCAGCACGATGGCGAACGGAATTACCGGCAAGCCGTAACGAACCAGCATGACCTGCGCCGCCTCGAGGATTCGGTCGGCGAAAAGCTGGGGCACCACCCACATCAAGAGTATGGACAGCAGATAGAACGCCGTCAGGATCGAAACCAGCCGCTGGCGCCGGTCGGGGATCCCCGGAACCGAGCCGCCGATCAGTCCGAACAGCACCGCAAGCCACACCGCCATCAGCCACCAGCTGTTCCCCACGGCGAGCAGCAACCCCACGAACACCACCAGAAAGGCATGTCGGGGCTCGATTTCCCGCTCGCCGCGCCACACCGGCTGCCACAGCAGAAACAGGCCGAAATGCGCAAGCAGGAATGCGCGCGCCCACCACTCGCCGATGTCCCAAGCGAGCGCAGCGTGCAGCGCGAACAACATCAACCCCATCCACCAATGGGGATGAGCGGCGATGAAGCGCTGCTGTGCCGTCAACGCGGGAGAACTCATCGTTGCCCGCCGCCTGGTGCGCCGGCGGCATGCGCAGTTTCGTTATACTCTCGATCCATTCGCGCCCTAACCCGTATGACCCGACAGATCACAATCATCGCCCGCTATACGCTGCTCGAGGCGATGCGCACACGGCTGCCCGAATTGGTGGCGGCGGCGACCTTGGTGCTCGCAGCGGCGAGCTTTTTCGTGCAGCAGATCGCCATCACCGAGAGCACCCGCATGCAGACCGGCATCTATGCCTCGGGCATGCGCCTTGCCAGCGTCTTCATCGCTGGACTCTACGTACTCGCAAGCGTCGCGCGCGAGTTCAACGACAAAGGCCTCGATGTGACGCTCGCGCTCGATTTGCCGCGCGCCCATTATATCCTCGGAAAGCTTGGCGGTTTCCTCGCCATCGGCGTGCTTGTCGCGCTGGCAGCCAGCCTGCCTCTCGCGTTGCTGGCGGCGCCTGAGGCTGCGCTGCAATGGGGCATATCGCTCGCGCTGGAGCTCGGCATCGTGATCGCCTTTGCCCTGTTCTGCATCGTCACCTTCAGCCAGCTCATGCCCGCAGCAAGCGTTCTGCTGGCATTTTACCTGCTCGCACGGACCCTCACGGCGATTCGTCTCATGAGTGCTCACCCGCCCGCCGGCGCCGACGTTCTTTCGCACCAGGCGATCCGGATGTTGGCCGAGGGTATCGCGCTCGTGGTACCGGCGTTCGACGGCTGGACCCAGACCGCCTGGGTCGTGCAGACACCGGCAACGTGGTCCGGGATCGGCGGGCTTGCGGGGCAAACCCTGCTGTATGTGGCCCTGCTTACTGCAGCGACGATGTTCGATTTCTACCGCAAGAATTTTTGAGAGTCTCTCAAAAATTCTAAAGTCAAACTGGAATGAAACGCAGCGAAGAACGCTCGGTCAGCCAGGTGCCACGGCCGGTGCTAGGCCTGCTCGTCATCGCATTTTGCCTGCAAGTAGCATGGCAGGCGCTGCAACCGAAGCCGAGCGCACGCGCCGAAGCGCTGCCGGCACCGGCGACGCCGGCGATGCTGAGAGTGCTGAGCCTCAATGAGCCGGTTGCAGCCGCGCAATTGCTGACGCTCTATCTGCAGGCGTTCGATAACCAGCCCGGCATCAGCATTCCATTCCGCGATCTGGATTACCGGCGCGTAGTCAACTGGCTCGATACGATTCTGAGCCTCGACGCCGCCGCCCAGTACCCTTTGCTGATGGCCTCCCATCTATACGCCCAGGTGCCGGTGGAAACCAAGCAGCGCCTGATGCTGGATTTCGTACATCGCAGTTTTCTCGAAGATCCTGACGGTCGCTGGCGCTGGCTTGCGCATGGCGCGATCGTGGCCAAGCACCGCCTCAATGACAGGGCCCTCGCGCTCAGGTATGCCGAAGACATCGCCCGCTTTGCGCACACGGCGCCGAACTGGGCGCGCCAGATGCGTATTTTCATTCTCGAAGACATGGGAGAGTTGGAGAGCGCGACGATCCTGCTCGGGGGCCTGCTGGCGACCGGCGAAGTGACCGATCCCAACGAAATTCACTTCTTAACACGGCGTCTTGAACAAATGAAAAACGCCGAAAAATCGTCGCCAATGTCGAAAAACTGACGACTTCAACATCGATTTTTTCGGTAGTTTCTTTATTTTTTCAGTCAGTCACACAACTTTCGTGATGTAATACCTGAGCTACCGTCGCCTGCTTTGAAGACGAAAACTAAATATAATCATAATGTTGCATTCACATCTTGCCATCTGTTGCGAATCTTCGCCTTCCCGTTCCTCGGCCAGCCCTCGCTTCGGAGCAGTGTGCTGATAAATGGCATGTTTTTTGCGGATTTCCTTCCAACTTTCGAGGCAACTTCCAGCTCAATGGGGGGAATCATGCAAAAACAGAACGGTTTCACTTTGATCGAGATCGCGATCGTATTGGTGATCATCGGCCTGTTGCTCGGCGGCGTGCTGAAAGGCCAGGAACTTATCCAAAGCGCTCGTGTTCGCAACCTGATCTCCCAGCAGGATGGCATCAAGGCTGCGTATTTCGGCTTTCTGGATCGCTATCGCGCATTGCCGGGGGACTACAATCAGGCGTCGACAAACATCAGTTGCACACCTGCATGTTCAAATGGAAATAATAACGGCCAAATTCAGAGCGCCGCAGGCGGCGCTCCGATTGACGAATTTATTGCAGCCTGGGAGCACCTGTCGAAGGCAGGTTTCATCAACGGCAGCTACGCGTATGCCGCAACGCCGCCAACGACTACCTCCGCGCCGACAAATCCTTACGCGCAGTTCCTGCAACTGATCTATGACAACGTCTACGCCGGCACTGCAACGGCGCGGCATAATTTGAAAACGGGCAACCAGATTTCATCGGATATCCTGGCCGAAGTCGACCGTAAAGTGGATGACGGAGTCGCCACAACGGGTTCATTTAGGGCGTCCACTTACACCACTGGAGCAGCTACGGATGCCGCCTGCTTTAATGCGGGTACGGGTGCTTGGGCACTTCAGAATCCGGTCACCAACTGCGGCGGTGCGAGCCTGTTCTGACGGATTCGTTGAGAGTTTAGCGTTTAGAGTTTAGAGTTCTTTGTCAAAAAAGCCCGCGGTTCCTGCGGGCTTTTTTCAGCCTTGCAGCAGCTTCATTTCCGCCGCTGCGAGGTCCTCTTCGGTCCCGAGCAGCACCAGGACGTCCCCCTCTTCGATGCGGGTGTCGGCGACGGGCGTTACGGTGCGCACGTTGCGCCGGCGCACCGCGGTCACTTCAACATCGAGGCTCGGCTCAACGCTTTGCCGATCGCGGCTGCGCCCGACACGATCATCACCGAGTGCAATCGCGGCTGCGATGACTGATCCTCGGCATCGGTTTCGTCGGTCACCCCGCGATAGAAGCCGCGGAACAGACTGTAGCGCTGGGTGCGCGTCTGGCGGATGCGGCGCAGCACGCGGTTGAGCGGCGTGCCGAGCAGCATGAGCGTGCTGGAGGCGAGCATCAGGCTGCCTTCCATGATCTCGGCGACGACCTCGGCGGCGCCGGCACTCTTCAGCCGATCGATGTCGCTGTCGTCGATGGTGCGCACCACCACCGGCAGACCGGGCCGCAATTGCTGCACGTGGCCGAGGATCTTTAACGCGGACGCCGTGTCGGAA
>MERG01000437.1:6386-6593 GCA_001771985.1 Betaproteobacteria bacterium RIFCSPLOWO2_12_FULL_62_13
CGAGCGCCTTGGCGCGCAGCAGTCCCGCCGCCACCAGCACCTCGCGCCGCGCCGCGTCGCCGAACACCACGCTCTCGCCGGCCGCAGCCGCTTCCCGGATGCGCTGCGGGTCGATGTCAAGCGCGATGAACCCGATCTTTTCCTGCTCAAGAAACCGCGCCAGGTGCTGGCCGCTGCGCCCGTAGCCGCAGATTACCACGTGTTCGT
>MERG01000438.1:0-7434 GCA_001771985.1 Betaproteobacteria bacterium RIFCSPLOWO2_12_FULL_62_13
AGCGCTGCGAAAGGTCCGGTCGTTCCTGCCGGATCTCATTCTCCTGGACTACATGATGCCGGGGATGAACGGTCTGGAAGTCCTCAAGGATATTCGCAGCAGGGGGGACGAGGTCCCAGTAGTGATGATCACGGCTTACGGCACGATCGAGAGAGCGGTGCAGGCGATCAAGGAAGGGGCTTATGACTTTGTCACCAAACCCTTTGAGCCCGACCACATCGCTATTGTGTTGCAGAAGGCCCTGGAGCGACAAAAGCTCAAGAGAGAAGTAGAGATCCTCTCGCAGGAGTTGGGTGAGCGCCATCATCTGGTCACAGGGAAGAGCATCAAGATGAATCTCGCCATGGATATGGCTAAAAAGGCGGCAGCCAGCAGGGCTACTGTTCTGCTTTTAGGAGCGAGCGGGACCGGTAAGGAGGTCCTGGCGCGCTCAATTCATAACTGGAGTGATAGAAAGGGTAGGCCGTTTATCGCCATAAACTGTGTTGGTCTTTCCAAAGAGCTTCTGGAGAGCGAGTTATTCGGTCATCAGAAGGGAGCTTTCACCGGCGCCCATGAGCTGAAAAAGGGGAAAATGGAACTGGCTCATGGCGGCACCGTCTTCCTCGACGAGGTGGGCGATGTCTCCCCGGAGTTGCAAACGAAGCTCTTGAGATTTCTCCAGGAGCGGGAATTTGAGCGCGTAGGCGGAACGGAGCCAATCCGTGTGGATGTGAGAGTTATCGCGGCTACGAACCGCAACTTGGAGCAGGCAGTCGCAGAAGGCCGCTTCCGCGAAGATATGTATCACCGGCTTAACGTGATCCCCATCACTCTGCCGCCCTTGCGAGAGAGGAAAGAAGACATCCCGATCCTGGCCCACTATTTTTTGCAGCGCTTTTCCAAAGAGACGAAGAAGAGCTTTACCGAGATAACGCAGGAAGCCCAGGAGAAACTCCTGGAATACGACTGGCCAGGAAATGTGCGCGAGTTAGCCAATGTGATAGAGCGGGCGGTCGTCCTGGGTTATGGCCCCACGATAATGTTGCAGGATCTGCCTGCGAGGATCGCTATAACAGAAGTGGAATCACGGGCACAGAATTTGTCGTACCGTGAGACCATTAATTCCGCCAGAAGACAAGCGATAATAAAGGCTCTCGACCGGACTCAGGGCAACCGTGCCGCAGCAGCCAAGGTCCTGGGCCTCCACGAAAAATACCTTTCATCGTTAATCAAGATCCTCAAGGTCGGGTAGAGCGTTCTTCGTCCGGTCACTGGAAGTTTTTTATTCCCGCGGGGTAAGACAAACCTTACCCTTTTCTGTCTTCTCCGGCCGCAGTCAAACCGCTCGCCAAAGATTGTCCCGCTAATTCAGCGAATTACTCAAGTGGGGCGCAATCTTTCAGGTTGGCACAAAGCTTGCAGTCACTGGGGTAGGTGGCCGCGCTCGCGGCCCTGACCCATAGCTATAATGGGAGGAGGTACCTCATGAAACCGCGTTGCCGCATCGCATGGCCGTTTCTCGTCGCCGCCCTACTTTCGCCTTCGTTTGTCACTGCGCAAGCCTATCCCGCGAAGCCGGTCCGGGTGGTCGTCGTAACCCCGCCGGGACTCACACCCGACGTCGTTGCACGGAACGTGTTCGCAAAGGTGTCCGAGCTGTCAAACAATCCGTTCCCCGTCGAGAACCGGATCGGGAAAGTGGGCACGGTCGGCGCTGCCGTTGTCGCGCAAAGCCCGCCCGATGGCTACACCATCATGGTGGCGAACGCCACTCTGCTTTCCACGGCGCACGTCTTCAGGAAACTTCCGTACGACCCGCTCGGAGACTTCATCGGTATAACGCCGCTCGCGGAAACGGTGGGGATGCTGGTGGTGCATCCGTCCCTACCCGTGAAGGCCATCACGGAACTCATCGTGCTCGCGAAAAAGCAGCCCGGTGAACTTGCCCACGGCTCCCTCAGCGGCAGTATGGGGCACTTGATGACGGCGCTTCTCACCTCGATGACGGGGATCAACACGCCACACGTCCCGTTCCGGGGTACCCGCGCCGCGAGGAACGCCCTCATCGCGGGGGAAACCCAGTTCCTGATCGGTTCGATCGGTTCTTCGCTCGTTGACGAACTCAAAGCGGGTCGCGTGCGGCCGCTTGGAGTGACCTCGGCCAAGCGGGTAAAGAACTTTCCCGACATTCCGGCAATCAGCGAGACCATTCCCGGCTACGAGTTGACCTCATGGATCGCGGCGTTCGTGCCGGCGGGCACCCCCAAGGGAATCGTGGACAGGCTGAATGCAGAACTCAAGCGCGCGCTGGCGGATCCCGGAGTCGCCTCGAAGCTCGCCGCCTGGACCGTTTATCCAACGCACATGACCCCCGAGCAGTTCGCGCAGCGCCTGAAGTCGGACTACGAGAAATACGGCAGGTTGATCAGCAATATCGGCCTGAAGCCCGAATGAGTTCACGCGGGTTTTTGCACGCCGACGTGAGAGAAGCCCAACAATCGACTTGAGACTGACGACAATGCGCACTTTGGAACGATTACATCGAACATGGAGTGTGGTGGCCAGAACATATGGCTGGCCGAGGGGCCAGATGCTCTCGTCTTTTCTTCTGTTATGTCTCCCGCTGATCTTTCTCGGTCCGACCTCCGCCCAACCATCGCCCCCCATCATCGACCTTCATTTCCACTTCAACGGCGGATGGGACATCGATGCCTTCGTGAAGCAGATGGACGCCCTCGGGGTCGCGAAGGCCGGCAACGCGCCCTGGGGCGCCCCGGATGCGCTGGCGCTGGAATGGGCGCGAAAGTACCCCGACCGGTTCATCCCCTTCGCCGGGAAGGAAGCGATCAGGGGCTTCATCCGATCCGACGGGGAGCGCACCTGGACCCTTCAGGCCCCAGCCGTAGTCGCCTATCTCCAGCAGCTCGAGGCTGCGCTGAAGGCCGGAGAATTCAAAGGGATCGGGGAGATCAAGACGTACCCCGGCCCTCGCTTCCCCGCCGATTCACCTCTGATGCAGCGCCTCTGGAGCCTGTCGGCCGCGTATCGAGTTCCTCTCAGCATTCACATGGACGCCCGCGACGAGCCCGTGGCCGAGATGGAGCGTCTCCTCGCCTCCGACCGCCAGGGCACTTTGATTTGGGCCCACGCGGGAGGTGCGGGGCCGGCGCTGGTACGGCGGCTCATGCAGGCGCATCCGAACCTCCACGCGGATCTGAGTGGACGGCTTCCCGCAGTGGTGCGCATCCGTGAGTGGAAGGTCCTGCTGGAGGAGTTTCCTGACCGCTTCTTCATTGGCACCGACGTGTTCACCCTCGCGGAGTTTATCGACACGATCAGTTCGTGGCGCAAGATCCTCGACCAGCTCCCCCCCGCCACGGCCAGGAAGCTGGCTCACGAGAACGCCGAGAAACTCTTGAATCCGGCACGCTGACGCGGCCGCATCATGACCGGGGTCGGACCCAGGGTCGGACCAGCGTAATACGCGCGACGCCCATCGTCCTCTACTGCAATGGGCCGTACTGCGGGAAGTCCACGCGTACTGCGCAGTCACTCGCGCAAAAGGGCTAGCGCAACTCACTTGGCTTCCGAGACAATTGTAACTACAATTTGCCGATGGCCACCTGGGACGAGTCCAAGCGCCAACGCAATATCAAAGATCATGGACTGGACTTCGAGGATGCCGATGCCATTTGGGACAACTTCACGATCACGCGTGAGGACATCCGAGAGGACTATGGCGAGAAGCGACTGGTTACGTTCGGTATCCTGCTGCGTTAGCCATCAAAGATGACTCGTCCGACGGTGAAATTTGATGCGTTGCTCGATGCCTTCGAGTTCGTCAGCTTCGGGCGCCCCATGGAGCACGAAGCGTATCTCCGCACGAAAACAGGTGCGATCCACTACCACAGTGAATACGGAGATAATGAGGAGCCGCTCCCGGACGACATAGAAGACTCTGAGAAGTACATCGCAATTCCGCACAAGAATGACTTGGATCTGGGAAAACGCCTGGTGTTGAAGTTCGCCGCCGAGTTTCTGCCCGACGCACTGGGAAAGGTACAGGAAATCTTCAGGCGCTCAGGCGCCTACGCGCGTTTCAAAGATCTGCTGGAACAGCGCGGAATGTTGCAACAGTGGTATGAATATGAAGCAAAGGCTCAAAAGGAAGCGCTGCGCGAGTGGTGCGAGGACAACGGCATTGAAATTGACGGCTGATCGATGTCGGGGAACGCTGCGCGCACCGCGACCTACCTCCAATCGTGCAACGAATTATATCTGCGCGCGTCCGCGTTCATCTGCGGTTTCATAGGCTAATCGAGGACGAAGGCCGGCGGGATCGCGGCGACGTTCTCCAGCTTGTCCAGATTCCAGAGCGAGTCCAGGATGGATGTCACTTGCTTTGCGCCGAGGACCTCTTCGCACAGCCCACGGAATTTGTCCTCGATCTGCGTATCGCTCATTTGCGCTGACAATTCGTCCTGATCGCCTCCCGCCTCGCCCACCAGCCGCTCGCCGCTGCGGGTGACGACGGTCACGCGCGTGCGATGCTCGACCGGCAGTTTGACGTAGGCCTTCGTGAATTCTTCGTTGGCGACCACCTCGATTTTCTGCATCAGAGCGCGCAAGTCAGGATTCCACAAATGCGCGTCGTTGAACGAACGCGGTGTCACCGTCCCATCCATCAGGGTCGCTGCAACCACGTACGGTATGCTGTGATCGGCGGTCTCGCGGCAATCCGGGTTCCAGCGGTGCTCGCCGGTTCCCACGCGTTCCTTGGCCTTCTGGTAGACCTCGACGGTGACCCGTTCCAGGTCCTTGATGTTCCTCACCGGCGACACTTTCTCGGCCGCCATCACGGAAGATATCGTGGTGCCGCAGGTCGCCCGGGGCTTGATGATTGAATGCACGATCTTGAACGGCGTGCCGCTGCCGCCAAAACCCTGCAGCACGAACCGGTCGCGCGCCACGTGATCGCACCATCCCGCTTTGCCCTCGAAAGGCAGATGCGGCCCTTCCATCCCGCCTCGCCCCAGCAGCGCGGCAAACACTCCCGCGCGGCCCGCGTGCCCGGACGCCACCGCCTTGTACATCGAGTAATGGTCCGCCCTCACCTGTCTCAGGATGACGTTGGGCACAGCCGCCATCGAGATGCAGTGCGCGAGTTGAGCGGATGAGAGACCCAGGAGCTTCCCCGCCCCAACGGCGGTGCCGAGACAGCAGAAGTTCGTGTGGTCGAATCCCATGCCCTTATTGAGGAACACGTCGGAAAAACGCTGGTAGACCTCGTAGGCCAGAACGACGCCGGTGATGAACGCGCGCCCGTTGACCTGAGCATGCTCACCAGCCGCGAGAACCGGCGTCAGCACGTCGCTCGGGTGGCCGCCGAAAGCCCCCGGCCAGTGGTAGATGTCGTTCATCTCCACGTAGCGTGCGGTGGCGCCGTTGACGAAGGCCGCCATGTCGGGATTCGTCTTCATCCGCGTGCCGATGACGGTCGCCCCGTCAGCGTTGGGCATCTGCGCTGCGATGTTGCGGGCAATGCGGCAGGGCTCGGCGAAGAACCCGCCGATCAGGGCACCGAGAGTATCGATCACACGCACCTTGGCGGCGTGGACCACATCGGGCGGGAGCCCACCAAAAGTCAGGCCGCACGCGTAATCCGTGAGGCGCTGCTGGATGCTGTCCACCGCCTTGTCCACGCTACGCTCTACTGGCTTGTTCACATCGCTCTCCTTCGTATTACTGGCCAAAGTGCGCTGCGAGTTCACATACGACGTCCTTCGGCAAATCTCAGGTCGCAACACTCCGTACCACGCGGCGGCTTCCTGCACGGGAATAGTTTCCGAGACGGCAGGAAGATCTCGTTCCTCGTCGCGCGGCTCAGGGCTTGTATACCACGGGCGCCAGCGTGTTCTGGTCGATGATCACGTCGATCACGGCCGGTTTGCCGCTGTCGAACGCGCGGTGCAGCGCACCCTCGAGCTCGCTCGGCTGCCGCACCTGTTCGCCGTGGGCGCCGAATACCCGCGCCAGCGCTCCGAAGTCGGGGTTCTGGTAATCCACCGCATAAAAGCGCCCGCCGTAGTGTTCCTGCTGAAACGCCTTCTCGTTGCCGAGCCCCTGATCGTTGAACACGACCATGACCACCGGGATTTTCTCCCGCACCGCCGTCTCGAGCTCGCCGATATTGCACATCGCTCCCATGTCGCCCGCCGCGCACAGCACGGGACGGTCCGGCCGGGCGAGCTTCGCGCCGAGCCCGATCGGAAGCGCGCCCCCGACCGAACCCCAGTCGTCGATGAAGATGAAAGTCCCGGGTTCGTAGCTCTTGAAGTAGCTGCGCACATGCTTGCAGGCGTTACCGGCGTCCGCGACGAGCAATCCGTTGCGCGGCAGCACCTTGCGGATCATGTGGGCGACGAACTGCGGTTGCAGGGGCTCCGCGTCATCGCGCACCGCGGCAAGCTGCTCAGCCTCCCACTCGGTGCGCACCTTGGCCACATCGATCCACTGCCGGCGCGGTCCGGCCCTCGCGGCGCGTGCGCTCAGCCCGGTGATGAAACTCAGCGTCGATCCGGTGACGCCCAGCGCGACGGGGAAAACGATGCCGATTTGCCCAGGCGCAGCGCTGTGATGGACGAGCTTTGCCTCCTGGCTGAAGATCCCGTACTTGAACAGCGTCGAAAAGACGTCCAGATGCGCGCCGATCGCGATGACGACGTCTGCTTTGGGAACGGTACGATTCGCGCTGCCCCAGCCGTTGCGGCCAAGCGGTCCGATCGCGAGCGGGTGGGTCGCGGGAAAAGCGTCAGGCACGTACTGCAGTGTCGCGACCGGGATCTGGGTGCGCTCGGCAAGCTCGACCATTGCATTGGTTGCGTTCTCGCTCAGCACGCCGCGCCCCACGAGGAAAACCGGCCGCTCGGCGCGGGAGAGCAGTGCGAACGCCTCATCGAGTTGTTCGCCGCCGCACGTGGGCAACACTGTGTTCCGGTATGCAGCCGGCTCGATGGGCTCGGTCGCGGTCTTCTCGAGCAGGATCTCGCTTGAGGCCTCGACATGCGTCGGGCCCTGCGGTTCGGCAAGCGCCACGCGGAACGCCTTGCGCATCGCCTCCTGCACTTTGGCTGCGTTCGGAACACTGTAGGCCCACTTGGTGATTGGACGGAAGAACGTGGTTTGATCCATGTCCTGAGACGCATCGCGTTCGCGCACCCAGCTCTCCTGAACGCCGGTCACGCTGATGACCGGCACGAAACCGCGATACGCGGCGGCAATGGCGGTCGCCAGATTGGTGACGCCCGGTCCTTCGGTTGCCGTCACCACCGCCGGACCGCCTGAGGCGCGCGCGAATCCATAAGCCATGAACGCGGCGCCCTGCTCGTGGCGCGTCAAGATGAAGCGGATCCGGGGGGTGTCGCGCAGCACGTCGATAAACGGCAGGTTCTG
>MERG01000438.1:7470-14621 GCA_001771985.1 Betaproteobacteria bacterium RIFCSPLOWO2_12_FULL_62_13
CCGCAGCAGCGTATCGACGAGCGCGCGCGCGCCGGTTGTCATCTTGGCAGCGGTATGTTCCCTGGTGTCCATCAAGAGTTCTCCTGTCTAGCTGCATGTGTTACGAACCGAGTGTGCGCGGTCCCCGCGGGCAAGCTTCAACCCTACCGACCCATGCTACGACTGCAGCGCCGCGATGGCAGCATGCGTGCCGGCAATGCGCCCGAACGTCGCCCCAGCCATCATCCCTGAACCCGAGGCATAGTTGCCGACCCACAAGCCGCCCGCCATCTCGCCCGCAGCATAAAGACCGGGAATGGGCCGCCCCGCTACATGCTGCACCTGCGCGCTCTTCGGGTCGATCTTCAAACCACCAAAGGTAAAGGTCATGCCGCAGCGCACCGGAAAGGCTTCGAACGGCGGCTCGTCTATGGGAAGCGCGTAGTTGCTCTTGGGCGGCGTAATGCCCGCCGTGCGCTTGCCGTCCAGTTTGTGACGATCCGGATCGAAATGGCCGGGCTGCACCGCGGCATTGAACTCTCTTACCGTCTTGACGAAACCGGCGACGTTGATATCGAGTTCCTCGGCGAGATTCTCCAGGGTGTCCGCCTTGGCGGTCGTGGCTTTGTCGTAGTTCGAGGGATAAATGTCCATCTTCCGGGGCTTGGCATCCAGAATCTGGAACGCGATGCCGCCGGGCTGGGCCAAAATCGAGCGACCCATCTTCGCATACGTTCTGCCACGAAGATCCTCGGCTTCGTCCACAAACCGCTCGCCCCTCGCGTTTACCATGATCGAGTAGGGATACATGTAGCGCGCATAGGAGCCCCTGGTGCTGTACGAGATGGGAATCGTGAAGGGCGGCAGGTTGAGGTCCTGAGGCGAAGCATGGCAGGTGCTCCAACTGCCATGGGGCATCGCCCCGATATCGAGCGCCATGCGCAAACCATCCCCGGTGTTGAACGGCACGCCGCGCAGTCTGACGAGGTCCCATCCGGGCCCGAGATAACGCGCGCGCATTTCGGGATTGGATTCAAAACTGCCGCAGGCGAGCACCACCGACTTGCCGTAGAAATTCGCAAAGCCGGCCGGAGTCAGCGCCCGCACGCCGACTACCCGTCCTTGCTGGTCCTGGATCAGCTCGGTTGCCGAGGTCTCGTAGTGGAAAAGCACCCCGGCCTTTTCCAGGATCGCGAAATTGCGCTGCTGCAACCCATAACCACCGCCGTTCATCGTCAAAATATTATCGGAAGGCGTCTTGAAGCCGCCTGCCGGGGTCCAGTCGTGGCCCTTGCCGGCGAGCCAGTGCACCGTGTTGAGTGATTCCGTCACGTGCACCTGAAGCATGTCCTGATCGCTCTGGTTGTTGGTGACGCGCATGATTTCGTCCCACAGCTCGGCTTCCGTCCGGTGCGGCAGACGCTCGAGCAGCGCACGCAACTCGCCGTCGGAGGCGTTCCTGACCAGCGGGCGAACATCCTCGATGCCGTTAAACACGAACCGCATGTGTCCGGTCAAGGCGCTGTTCCCGCCACGGTCGCGCTTCGAAGCCTTCTCCAGAATGCCGACTCGCGCTTTGCGATCGAGCGCGGCGTGGGCGGCTGAACACGCCGCATTGCCGGAGCCGACTACCAGCACATCGTAATGAAAAACTTCGTCCCCCATCCTTGCGCCCCTTCCTTTTCGTTCCTATGCGCCACCAGGAAACACACGCAGCGCGCGCTGGTTCCAACATGTGGCGGCACGGCAGCCTGCGCACGCGCCCATTGTTGCCGGCCGCGCAACGGTCTCGCTAATCGGGAATGAAAACTGTCCAGCAAAACGACTATACCACTTCGCTGCTGTCCGGGTAAGAAGCAATGCCGTTCACAATATGGAAGTCACTCCGGCTTCTTCGCGCTCCAGTGTCCGCTTGGCGTTGCCGGTTCCGCTATCGGCGGTCTCGAGCGGCGTCGTGAAATCGCGCACCGAACCCAACTCCTCAAACGACTCGATCGCGCAGGATACCGCTGCCACCGCGTCCGGCGCCAGGCCACGCCGTGCGCAGTTTTCGAATTTCGCCTTGATCTGCTCGAATGGAATAGGGTTGGCTGATGTCCTGCCGAGCGGCCGGTCGAGCTTGGCCGAGAACGTTCTGCCGTCGGTCAGGGTGACCTTTACTTCAGCGCCGAGGTGGTTTTCAGGCGGAAATTGTTTTCCGGTATAGGGCGCGGCGTGAACCCGCGGGAGCAGGCCGCGCACTGCGGGGTCGCGATAGGCGTCGCCTTCGAAATGCTCGAACAGGAGCTGCCCGTCGAGCAGAGCGCAGGCCACGCAGTACTGCACACTGAATTTCGCATCGAGCGCGCTGTTCGGCTCGGGACGATTGGTGTGCGCGAGACGTTGTGCGGAGATCCAGGAGTCAACGCGCGCGATCGCGCCCGTGCGGAACAGGCCATGCTCCCGCACCAGGGTGAGTGCCGCGTCGATCGCAGCGTGGGTACTGGCACAGGATGGATATTGCTTGTAACAGGCGCCTGGAGCAACGATGTCGAAGGGGTTTCCCCAGCCCTCGACGATGCGGGCGGCATCATAATTGCCCGGCCCGTTAAAGACGTTGAAGAAGCCCTGCTTGTGCTCGATGGCCTCGGGATTGGCAGTGAAACCCTTGCGGGCAAGCAGCGCCGCGAGTAACCCGCCGCGCGCACACTGGCCGGCATGCAGCGGTTTGGTCATGGTGCCGAAATTCGCCTTGGTGCCCGCCGCGAGCGACGTGCTCAGCGCGAGCGCAGTTTCGGTCTCGGCCACCGACAGATTGAGCAGCCGCGCGCAGGCGGCGGCCACCGCGAATACGCCCAGCGTCGAAGTGGGATGCCATCCCTTCTCGTAGTGGTGGAGGTTGACGCCGCGTCCGATGCGCGCGCCCGTCTCGAAGCCGGCCACGTGCGCGAGCAGCACTTCGCGGCCGCTCGCACCGAATGCTTCGCCTGCGGCAATCAGCGCGGGGAGTATCGTCGCCGACGCGTGTCCAAACATCGTGTTGGTCGCATTGTCGAAATCGAGCGCGTGTGCCGCGGTGCCGTTGACGAGCGCGGCGTCGAGACAGCCAACACGCCGGTTCGTGCCAAGGATCAGGCTCGGGCCGCTATTCGTATGCAGTTCCAGAACTTCCTCGATTATTCCGGGCGCTCCTTCCTTGGCGCCCGCCAGCGCGACGCCTACCGTGTCAAGCACGGCAACTTTGCTCCAGTAGACGGCCTCCGGCGGGAGGTCTTCGTAACGCAACGCGGTGATGCGCTCCGCCAGTTGGCGTGCCAGGCTCATGTCAATCCCCTTTTGTCCGCAGCCGGAAAATAATGATCATTCTTCGATGATTGAGCTTTCCAATAAGACAGAACTGGTGCTATTGTTCGGTGCAGACTAAGGTGTAGCGGCGCGCCCATTGATCATTGCGTAACGGGTTGACCAAAAAATGTCGTCCCCGCCCCCGATTAAAGCATACGAGGACAGGCTCCGGCGGGGACCCATACTGAGCTGCCATGACGCTTGATGCGTCGTATGGATTCCCTTTCCCACGGGGATGACATCGTGTCATCATGCCTATCATCCACACCTGCAAGGATCAACAAAGAGCCTTGTACGTGGCGGGGATGCAGTGTTTGCGACAGCTTGCGATGCTGCTTCGATTGTAGTATCGAACCACAGAGGCGGCAATCGCACTGGCGCTTTTTTGTACCGAAGGGGAGGCACATTGAAACCGCGTTATTTTGCATGGCTCTTGCTGGTTGGCATGATGGTTCTCGCCGTAGGTGCGTCGTTCAGCCAGAATTATCCGAACAAGCCGATTCGCATCGTCACCACCGCCCCGGGAAGCGGCAACGATTTGGTAGCACGCCTCATCGCGGATGGAGGGCTTTCAGAGAGCCTGGGTCAGCCGGTGATTATAGACAACCGCGGAATAATCGCAGCGGAAATTGCGCTCCGGGCGCCCCCTGATGGGTATACCCTGCTTTCCTACGGCAGCCCGCTTTGGATATCACCGCTTGTTCGAAATGTGCCTTGGGATCCGGTAAAGGATTATGCACCGATCACATTGACGGTTAACACGCCTAACCTTCTTGTTGTGCATCCATCACTGCCAGTCAAGTCCGTCAAGGAGTTAATCGCTCTGGCCAAAGCGAGACCCGGAGAGCTCAACTATGGTTCGAGTTCGACGGGCTCTACACCACATCTCGCCGCGGAATTATTCAAGGCCATGGCCGGCGTGGATATTGTACGCATTCCTTACAAAGGCAGTGGACCGGCACTCAACGCACTGATCGGCGGCCAAGTGCAATTGATGTTTCCCAATGCGGGCGCGGCGTCGCCGCATGCCAAGTCGGGTAAATTGAGGGCCTTGGCCGTGAGTAGCGCGCAACCATCCGCGCTGGCTCCCGGTCTGCCTACGATGGCGGCCTCAGGCCTGCCTGGCTATGAATCGTCATCGCCGTTTGGCGTATTTGCGCCGGCCAAGACGCCCGCGGCGCTCATCAACCGGCTGAACCGGGAGATTGTGCGGGTCCTCAACAATGCACAGGTGAAAGAGCGGCTTTTCAACGCTGGAGTGGAGGTTGTCGGCAGTTCACCGGGCGAGCTTGCGGCCACGGTGAAATCCGAAATGGCCAAGTGGGGCAAGTTGATCAAGGATGCCGACATCCGTGAGAGCAAAGGGCAGATATAGAGCAGCGGTTTTCGGGGACACATTTTCAGTAAGCTGCTCATCGCATTCCCCTCCAACACGCCTGGACGATCGTAAGTTTAAACAAACGAGGAATTCAAGCATGCAATTCGCATCGCGAGTATTCGAGACGAAGGATATAGCGTCGGCGATTGAATTCTGCTACGAGCAAAGATGGACGGATGGTCTGCCGGTCGTGCCGCCCACTGCCGACGCGGTCGAGCGGATCATCGCCTATTTGCGGCGAGATCCTCAGGAGGTGATTGGCATTATCCCGCCGCGCGACGGCGTCGCCACCATCGAGACGATTGCGATCAACTGCGTGATGGCGGGATGCAAACCGGAGTACGTGACCATCGTCATTGCGGCGATCGAGGCGATGGTCGAGGAGCGCTTCAACCTCAACGGCGTTCAGACCACCACCCATAGCTGCGCGCCGCTGCTGATGATCAGCGGTCCGGCGGTGAAAAGTTTGGGGTTCAACACCAAGGAATGCACGTTCGGGCACGGCTGCCGTGCGAGTGCCACCATCGGCCGGGCCGTGCGCCTGATCCTGTGGAATATCGGCGGTGGCTACCCTGGAGAACCGTGCAAGACCACGCAGGGCCACCCGGGCTACTACAGCTTCTGCATCGCGGACGACGCGGATGCAAACCCCTGGGAGCCGCTGCATGTGGAGCGCGGGTTCAAGCCCGATGACACCGCAGTCACTATCGCCGCGGTTGAGGGACCTCACTTGATCGGCAGCGGTGCCGGTTACGGCTCGGCAGAGGACGTGCTCTATGTGCTCGCCGACTCGATCGCCACGCTGGGCAGCCCACAGGTCTCCGGCGGGGACATGGTGCTGGTGCTCGCGCCGATGGCGGCGACGAACCTCGCCAACGCCGGCTTGAGCAAAGCGGACGTCATGCGCGAACTCATGCGGCTGGCGACCCGCCCGGTCCGTGAGGTCAGACGCCGGGGTTCGATCGCCGAGACTCACCCGATGCATTGGAACAAGATCGCCGATCCGAACGACGACAACGCGCGCGTGCGCTTCGTGCGCGATCTGGAGAACTTGATCATTCTGGTGGCGGGCGGCTGGGGTTCCGGCGGCGCGTTCTCATCGCTCTGCGCGGGCTGGGGCGCGCGCCGCTCGCATCCCGTAGCGAGGCGTGTTCAATTCCCATAAGAGGTAAAACATGAGCATTCTGCTACTTGATCCAACCGGTTCTGTGGCCAAGATCCGGCGCCAGGAAGAACATCACCTGGAGAGTCTCACCGGCAAGAGGGTCGGCTACATCTTCAATCAGCACAAGTCGGCGCTCGATTTCTGGCAGGCGCTTGAGAAGGAAGTCGAGAAGAAATTCAAGCCTTCGGCCGCTCACCGCGTCTACAAGGAGAACACCTGGGCGCCCGCCCCCACGGCGGATGTGGATCGGCTGATCCAGGAGACGGACTACGCTCTCGTCGGCCTGGGCGCCTGAGGGTCCTGCACTTCCGCCGCCGTGCGCGACGGAATTCACCTGCTCAAGGCCGGCCACCCGGTGGTGGTTTTTGTCTACGACCATTTCGAGCGCGCCGCGCGCGCGCAGGCGAAAGGGCTGGGCGTGCCCGACCTGAGGCTCTACGTCTTTCCGCAGTACACACCCGGCGCGCTTTCTTCATCCGAGGAAGAAGAAAAGGCGGTGAAGGCGGCGGAAGAATTCCCGCGGCTGCTGATGGAACAGTGAAGACGGCTCGTCATTCCGGGCAAGCCGCTGCCGTCAGCCCTGGCGAAGGCCGGGGGGCGCGACCCGGAATCCAGAGACTTTTGCACTGACTGGATGCCGGCTTGCGCCGGCAAGACGGTGTCGGATTCAGCACGCGTAGGGTGCGCTTGCGCACCACCAATTCGTCGGACTTTCCTCCCCTTTGTTGGGGAGGACGCAAATAGCTCCTTCCCCCTTGACGGGGGAAGGCGGGGATGGGGGTGATATACACGTCGGTGCATGAATTCGACATCTCACTCCCACCCCCGGATCAAAGCCTGCCTCGGACCTGATCCGGGGTCCATGGCGATGCCTACCGCACTCCCCAATTGTATAGGTCGCCAGCATTTTTGCCGTCATAATGCTGGCGATGTTTACACGCTGGCTCGCGCTGCCCCCGCATTCCTTCCTGTTGCTCGGTCCCCGCGGCACGAGGAAAGACCACCGGCTGCGTCAGGCCGGCACCATTACCGTGCTGCCGCTGAATGCGTTCCTGCGCAGGCTGACGGATGGTGACGTGCTGCGGTAGGAGCGTTCCGTCAAAGCTCTGCAAGGCGGAGTAACACCGCGCCGCTGCTCGTCGAGATCGTGCGAGTCGGCAGCGGGTTCACGCATCCTTGAACGCACGCCTCGATTATGGCATGATAAACCATATGAAAGATTGGCGGGTTGGAAATGGGCATGAAGCGGATCGAGATTGAGGTTCTTCGCGGCGAGGCCGTGCTGAAAGGTTTCAAACAGGTTTG
>MERG01000439.1:0-14750 GCA_001771985.1 Betaproteobacteria bacterium RIFCSPLOWO2_12_FULL_62_13
CCTCGCCTCCGGCATCCAGGTGGCGATGGTGGGGCTGCTCACCGCGCTGCCGCGCACCCCGCTCTACGAACGCGTCAAGCGCGAAGGGCGATTGATCGAGGGCGCCGAACACGGTGACAACACCAAGCCCAGGACCAACATCGTGCCGCGGCACATGGGGTACGACGAAATGGTCGCGGCCTACATGGCGCTCTACCGCAGGCTCACCGGCAACCGCGCAATCGCGGAGCGGCTCCGCAACAAGCTGCGTTACCTTGGGGAGCCGATCTACCACGGCGAGTATCCGTGGCGCGAGCGCGTCGGGATCATCGCCAAGCTGCTCGAGGGCGTAGTCAAGGGCGGCTTGCCACGGCTGTTCCATTTCGCGCGCAGCATGCCGTGGCTCGCTCCGGCCAAGCTGCCGCTTGCCACCGTGGACTGGATTGCGGGGCTGGCGATGCGCGACTTTGTCGAGCGCCACTTCAGGGGGTCATTCCGTGACGAGACCGCCGTTCTCGGGCGCCTGTTCGGGTCGCTGCAGCACGCCATCCAGGCCTACCTGCGACAAGGCATGGTCACGCTCGAGCTCAACGTCCTGCGCGATGCCGTGCCGAGCCTGAACCTCTGCCTCAAGGGCCGGCTCGATCGCGCATTTTTCGCGCGAACGGCGCGGCGCCTGGCGCGGCTTCTCGCGCGCACCCGCACGCGCCTGGTGCTCAACGTCGAGCAGTTGCACCTGCAGCAGCAAGAACACCTGCAGTTGCTGCTCAGGCGCCTCGCGCGTCACAGCGATCGGGTGTTCATCGCCGCCAGCAGTGAACTCAAGGACCGCATCGCCAGCGACCTCGCGCGCTTCAACCTGCTGCTCGCGATGCCCCGCGAAACGCCAAGCGTGCGGTGAACGCGCCGCCGCTGCGGCGGTTGCGATTTTCTTGATGGGTATCAAGGCGGCGGCGCGGTGAGCCGCCTATTGTGTGGGCTCTGACTTGGCACAATAGGCTACCGAATGACCAACATCACCGCTGTCCTCGCCGCCGATCACCGGCACGGAGATCAACTTTTTGCTGCCGCTGCGCAGGCCGCAGAACAGTGCGACTGGCCCGCATGCCGTCAGCAGTTCGACGCGTTTCTCCGGACACTCAAGCACCACATGGAAATCGAAGAGCAGGTGCTGTTCCCGGCATTCGAGCAGGCAAGCGGCATCCGTGGTGGCCCGACATGGGTGATGCGGCAGGAACATCAGCAGATGCTGGCGTTGCTCGACGAGATCGCGGCCGCGATTGCCGCGCGCAACGCGGAGGACTTCCGCGCTTCGGCACAATCATTCGCGGGGCTGATGACGCTGCACAGCACCAAGGAAGAGCGCGTGCTCTACCCGATGTGCGACCAGGTGCTGGCCGATCTTAGCGGTGAGAAGCTGCAGGAATTAATTTCGCAGCGCTGAGCCGCGCCCATTGTTCAAGATCCTCGCCCACAACGGCTTCCACTACTTATTTTTCCTCCTCCTTCAATGCCGGGCGCTTCACGAGTTCCGGAAGCACAGCGCGCTCGAAAAACTTCACCCCCACCCGTGCCAGCCGCGCTTCTCCGATCAGGGCACCAGCATTCGGCCCGGACTTTTTCCACTCCTTGTACTCGTCAACATATTCGAGCCCCAGGGAACGCGCCAGGAGATGAACGTAGTTGAAAACCTTGGTTCCCTCGCCGGCCTCCAGCCCGCAGAGTTCCCGGTAGCACTGGTGAAAGACCGTGACAAGCGCATCGGCGCGATGTGCCGCGACGAGCCGCAAACTCCGGCGGAACATGTCCTGCATGGCGCCGGGGACTGCCGCAAGGGACGCACACATGTATCCCGGGGCGGCATAGCCGTCCTCGATGACTTCTACCTCAGGGATAAGCCGCAGCAGCGCCGGCACCTTGGCATTGACCGCCACCTTGTCGTTGAAGCCTACATGCTTGTGCAGCAGCACGCGCATCGGCACGGCATGCTTCAGCAAAGGAGCCAAAGCGCCGCGATGTTCGTAGAGCAAATCAACGAAATGGCTCGTAGAAAAGTTGGCCTCGTATGCCTGCTCCACGAACTCGGTCATGTGCGAGTGACATGTCGGACACCACGCGACAACCCGATCGCGTCCGAGGTTGTTGAACTTCGTGACCGTACGCCTCGCCATGCCGTCTGCCGCGGTCTGGTTCCCATCCTTCACGGAGCCACAGCAATAATCCGGGCCCCCGGCAGGCTGCGCGTCAATTCCGAGCAGACGCAGGACGTGCAGGCAGATGTGGATAATGTCGCCGTGCCGCAACACGTTGCAGCCGTACCAGAACGTGATCCTTTCGCTCATCGCGTCCGCCCGCTTTCGTCCGTTACATCCAGTTTCTCATCTCTTCTTCGGTCAGTTGCAGCTTGGCGAACGCCCTGATCCGGTCGAAGAAATCCCGGTCGTCGCGCACCGGGATCTGTCTCGGGCCGCCCAACCCGCCGGACGCCATGATGCGGGCGATGCGAACCATCATCTTTGGATTGATGCCCTCGGGGCACGCCGAGACGCACAGGCCGCTGCGGACGCAAACCGAAGCCCAGCCCAAGGCTTCCGGCGTACCCTGTTCCCCCCGCAGTACGGAAAGAATTCCCGTCACGACCGTGCCCGGCTCGACACCGGTGAGCGGCGCGCTGTAGCGTCTCGTGGGGCATGCCTCGACGCATTTCCCGCACTTCGTGCAGGCATCCAGGATTCTTTGCGCCTCGCTGTGAATGAACGCCTTCAGGGCGCCGGTTGCCATCGGTTGGTTGGCCATGGTCGCAGAGTTCGCTTTCGATTTACGCAGTGTTCGCTCCCAGATCGGTGTCATCGGGCGGCGCATCTGGGGGTGGAACCAGTTCGAATTCTCTTATCATGCGCCGCAAGCGCGGCCGCGATATTCCGAGGATCTCGCAGGCGCGCCCCCGATGCCATCCCGTGGATTCGAGTACACGCAGGATATGCACCTTTTCCACGTCACGAAGACGCCATTGGGTTTCCGGCCTATCGCTTTTCCTGAGAGGAGCAGGCACGCTACACATTTGTTCAGGTAACAGATCACAGGTGATCACATCCAGAGAGCACAAGAGGTCTACTGGAAGCTCTGCGAAAATCCTGCGGACGTCTACATCCATGGCCAAGCGATCCTGTTGCCGAAGTGGCAAGCGTGGGCGAAAGCCGCCCGTGAGAAACTGAATTTGAAATGGCTTCTAGTTTTTCAAACCCCGATAGGTTCTCATAGAAATGAAGGGTCTGACAATATAGTTGAATGGATAACTTGCCACATGCACCAGTTTACTGAATGGAATATAGATAAAGAAGAGAAGAGCAATAGTTATATGCAATTTACTGATAAAAGGCACCCCTGCCATCAATTGGGCATCGGGTTGCAATTTCAGGATACTTCCAAGCCATAGGCCCACGGGAGACGAGATGCCGAATATCTGTTGCACGGCCGACTGATAAAGGCCCAAACCAACCACGATGAGCAAAAACCCAAGGGAGATGTAATCATCAGCGTTGCTCATTGCTCGCAGTTGAGGGATATAAATCCTCCGGATAAGCGCCCACAGCACGCCATATAAGAAAAGAACACCGCCAAAAAGCCCCACCCATCTGAAAAAATCCACCCAGCCGGGAAGGTTATACGCCCCTCCTACAAACCCGACTATGTGAGCTACAAAGAGAATGATAATGCCCCAGTGCAGGGACAAAACAGCCGGTCCGATTGACGCACGGCCGAAAAAACCGGTAGAGCGCGTTGTCCATTGATAGTCGCCTCTTGCGCTCCACACCCAGTGCCCGCGGAGGGCGCGATAGATGGTGCCGCCAAAAAACATCACGATGGCGAGGTAGGGCAGCGCTACAAAAAGGAAATTATCCATAGGTTACCTCCTCTTCGTTGGTCGTTATTTCCGTTGGTTCAAGGTCGGCATGAAAAATGGCGGTCAATGCCTGGCAGAGATACAGGTAAGGCGTCTTTAATTCTTCCAGACGGGCACCTATCGGCTCCATAAAAGGCAACATGTACTCTTTAATCAGCTTTTGCCTGACAGGGTCGTTTTGCGAACGGGTGGTCAGCGAAAGAAACTCGACCATCAGAGGCAAATAATCGGGCAATTCATTCTTGTCCAGCGCCAATCCGAAATGTCTGTACAGATTGACCACTTCGACCATGTACTTGTTTCTGTCGCAATTGGCCGCTCCGCTGCAGGTTTTCGGCTCCTCAAATCCATGGCTGCCCAAGTACAGCGCGCATTGAGGCGATAATTCAAATAATTCAATATACTCGTCCTCGGTAACCGGTTCATGCTCCAGGAAGCGCGAGAGCAACCGTGCGCTTTCACCATCTATTCCCTTCAATGCCTTTATCGCCGCAGACGCATCCTTTCTGATTTCTTCCGCGTCCACGTCCCGCGGATTGCACCACAGATAGGCAATCAGTTTATAAGCGTTGGAAATTATTTCCGCTTGGTTCATATTATTCATGTTTTTTCCCCGGTGTATGATGAGATGCATGATAACTTTTTCTTCTGTTCATGGGCGACCAGGGTGTCATCTCGTCAAAGCCCGCAAAGCCGCGTTCGGTATAAGGACTGATGTCCGCGCCTTCGCGTTTGGTCGTGGGAACCACAAAGCGTTCGTTGTAAAAGGAAAGGGATAATCCCCGTACGATTCCTTGCGCGTCTTCTTCGGTCAATCCCACCCTATTGAGGACTTCCACATCGGGCTTTTTTTCCACTCTTATGCTTCGTTGGTAATGCCTCACCGCAAGTTGACGCAGCAGCGACCTTTTCACCACTTCTTCATTCCCGGCTCCGAACATGCTCGCGAGATAACTGATGGGGAGGCGGAATTTGTCCAATTCATCCAGGCCAAGGAGCATGCCTTTTGATGGTTTCGTCATGTCAAACACATCGGTATCCGACGGAGAATCCACGCCGGCGCTGGTCGTGATCGGAGCGAGCGGCGGAATGTAGAAGAGCGAGGGCATGGTCCTGCATTCGGGATGCAGCGGAAACGCCAATTCCCATTTCTTGAATATCTTGTAGATGGGCGAGCGCTGCGCCGCGTCAATCCAGTCGTCACTGATGCCGCTTTGCTTGGCCGCTTCGATCACTTTGGGGTCAAAGGGATCCAGAACAATGTCGCGGTGAGCTTGCACCAGGTCTTGATCGTCGGCCATTGCGGCTTCCTGCACCCGATCCATGTCATAGAAAATGAGGCCAAACGAACGTATTTTTCCTACGCAGGAATGGAAACACACCGGGGGCAGTCCCGATTCAACTCGCGGATAGCAGAGAATGCATTTTTCCATCTTTCCGCTGCGCCAGTTGTAATAAGTTTTCTTGTACGGGCAGGACGAGATGCAGTAGCGCCAGTTGCGGCACCGCTTCTGGTCGATCAGCACGATACCGTCTTCTTCCCTCTTGTAGGCCGCACCCGAGGGGCAGGCCCCTATGCAGCCCGCATTGAGGCAATGGTTGCAAATCCGGGGAAGATAAAAGTAGAAAACCTGTTTGAATTTCAGGTACGCCTCATGCTCTTCCTTGCTCATGTTCTTGAAGTTGACATCGTGTTTGCCCGTGACATGAGCGCCGCCCGCGTTGTCCTCCCAGTTGACCCCCCAGTTGATGGGAACATCCTTTTCGTCCGTAACCATTGACTTGGGACTGGCGACCGGTTGTTGTTTGAGTTGTTCGGATACGTGCAGATCATCGTAGGAAAAGGTATAGACGTCGCCGTCTCCGTAATAATCGGCCATCTCCGGCATGTGCGGGTTGTAAAACATGTTCGACAGCATGTACGAACGGCTGCCGTAACGAAGTTGCAAACCCCCGTTCTTTTTCACCCAGCCGCCCTTCCACAATTCCTGGTCTTCCCAGCGCCTGGGATAACCGATGCCGGGCTTGGTTTCGACGTTGTTCCACCACATGTATTCGGCGCCTTCCCGGTTCGTCCACACGTTCTTGCAGGCGACCGTGCAGGTATTGCAGCCAATGCACTTTTCCAGGTTGAAGGACATGCTCAATTGCGCTTTTACTCTCATGATGTTCTCCGGCATTGGCTATAGTGTCGGGACTTTATCCAGATCCCGTTCCTGATAAATCGGTTTATTCTCCGCGCCCAGGGGCATCTTGCGGATGATCACCCCGTGGTCACGCTCGGACGGACTCGTTCCCCAGTAGTTGATGTAATAGGAAAATTGCGCGTATCCGCCAATCATCGTGTGGGGATTCATCAGGATTCGCGTGGTGGCGTTGTTGTTCCCGCCGCGCAGGTCCGAGCACTCGTATTTCTTCGCGAGCGGCGAGAAGGGAACATTGATATGGCGCTCGACCTGATGGTAAGTAATCGCCATGTTTCTCGGCACCTGGTGGCTCACCACCGCGCGCACCACTTCAATGCCGTTCTCGCAATACATCTCCACCCAGTCGTTGTCCTTGACCTCGATCTCGTCGGCGTCATCGGGATTGAGCCATACGGTGGGGCCGCCGCGCGACATATGCATCATGGGCCAATGGTCCCGGAAGGAGCTGTGAATCTGCCACTTGCCGTGCGGCGTGATGAAGCGGAACACCTTGGATTTCGGCCCGCCTTTCTGAAGATTGATGTCTCCTATCGCCACCATGTCCAGCGGCGGCTTGTTGGTGGGCAGCGCTTCCCCGAGTTCCCGGATGCCCTGATGGTCGTAATAAATCTCCTGTCTCCCCGAAAGGGTGTGCCACGGCTTCAGCCGTTCCACATTCATGGTCCAGGGTCCGAAGGTTCTCTGCTTGCCTCCCTTGTCGCTCAAAACCGCGCTCCACTGCGGCGTCGTGTGGATTCTTCTCGGCTGCGAAATGATGTCCTTATAATGGACTTTTCGGTTCTTGACTTCCTCAACCATGTCGGCGAGAGGAAGCCCCACTTTCTTTTCCATTTCCTTGAAAAAGAGCCACGACAGCCGTCCATTAAGTTCCGGAGAAATCTGCAGAATCACTTCGCAGGCCTGTTCCGGCTTTTCAAAATACACTCGCCCGTTTTTGACCTCCAGATTTTCGTTCTGTTTGAGCTCGTCCTCCACGATGGGCGTGAGATCGGTATATTGCCCTTTGGAACCATAACCTTTGGGCTGACAGGCGAGCGGACCGAGTGAAACCAGTTTGTCGTAGACTTTTGTGTAGTCCCTTTCCACGATGGCGATATTGGGGAATGTTTTTCCGGACACCGGTTCCGTATCTCCCTTGCGCCAGTCCTTTACCACTCCCAGCGGTTGGGCAAGCTGGTCGGCGCTGTCCATCCACAGCGCATTCATCACCACTTCTTTCACGGGCCCGGGGAAATGTTTTTGCGCCAGTTCCGAAAACTTCCTGGCGATGAGCTTGAATGCTTCCCAGTCGTGCTTGGCTTCCCATGGCGGCTGTGTGGCAGGCGTCAGAGGATGTACAAAGGTGTGCATGTCGCCGAAGGTGACATCGTATTTCTCGTACCAGAAGGCGGCAGGCAGAACCACATCCGCATAATTGGCGGTGGAATCCATCCGTATATTGAGGTTCACCAGCAAGTCCAGTTTGCCCACGGGGGACGGATCTCGCCACTCGATTTCTTTCACCAGGCCTTTTGCCGGCTCTTCGTCCCACAAGACATTATGGTGCGTGCCCAGGAAGTGCTTGAGAGCCAGCTCGTGCCCCCGCATGCTGGTTCCGATGAGATTGCCGCGATAAACCGTGAGCACTTTCAGGCGGTTTTCAGGAGCGTCCACATCGTGAACGGCGAAATTCAACTTGCCTTCCTTGAACTGCTTCACAACCCATTCTTTTACTTCCGCATCGGTCTTGCATCCCGCCTTGAGGGCATCCTGATAGACCTCGATTGGATTTTTCTTGTCGATTTGGGGGAAGAAAGGCAGCCATCCCGACCTGATCGCGAGCGCGTTGACATCGGCAGCGTGGTTGTATTGCGAAAGTTTCTTGGCTCCTGTCGCCCACTGGGTGTCAAGCAGCATGGGGTCATATCGCCACTGGCCCGTATGGAAATACCACAACGAGGTGGAATTCATCAGCCGCGGCGGCCTTGACCAGTCAAGCGCGCCGCCGAGATTGACAAAGGCGGCATTCAAACGAGTGTGCTGGGTGCCGACGTAGTGGTTGAAATTACCCCCGTTTACACCGTTACAGCCGCACAGCGCGAGCATCACCGCTTCGTTACGGTAATACAGGGAAGCGCCGTGGTAGAAGTGCTGCAATCCCGGGCCTGTGATGAACAATGATTTCCCGTTGGTCTTTTCGGCGTTTTCGGCGAATTCCCTTCCCACTTGTATCGCGAGATTTCTGCTCACGCCCGTCTGCGACTCCTGCCATGCCGGCGTATAGGGTTTGGGGTCGTTATAGTCGCGTGGATAATCGCCTTTCAGTCCCCGCGACACGCCTGCCTGCGCCATGAAAAGGTCGAAGGCGGTGGTGACGAGCAATTCCCCGTCTTTCGTCCGGATTCGTTTTGCCGGAACCTCACGCAGAAGTTCTTTTGCTTTCTGGCCTTTCCCGTTCGTCTTTCCGATATAGATGCTGAAGGTATCGGTAAAGTCGCTGAAAGAGACCATCGCCTTTTGCTCATCGCCTCCGAGCAGGGTGAGCAGCGGGTCAAAGTTCTCCTTGGTGACGGCGTTGTTCAACTGAAGATTCCAGTTGCCGGTGGGTTCCTTCTCCCATCTGAAACCGATGCTGCCGGTGGGAAGATGCAACTTCCCGTTGCCGTCGGTCATGATCAGTTTCCAGTCGGCATTTTCTTCGTTCGCATATTCCGCGATATCGGAGGCCCGCAGAAACCGACCCATCTGATATTTGTCGCCATCTTTTTCGAGAACCACCAGGAACGGCAGATTGGTGTATTTCTTCACATAGTCGGTGAAATAGGGCGTTTCCCGGTCGGCAAAAAATTCTTTCAATATCACATGAATGCACGCCATGAAGAACGCGCCATCGCTGCCGGGGACCAGCGGAACCCAGGTATCGGCGTATTTCGCCACATCCGAATAATTGGGCGAAACCACCACGATCTTGGCGCCCCGGTATTTTGCTTCGGGGAGGAAATGGCAGTCGGCAGTGCGTGTCATGTTTATATTTGAGCCGGCCACAATCCAGTAAGTCCCGTGGTACCAGTCGGAGCTCTCGCAATTTTCCGTCTGGTCGGCAAACATGGACGAAGATACATGGGGCAGGTCGTGGTACCACTCATAATAACTGCAATAGATGCCGCCCAGCAGGTTGTTATACCTGTGTCCTGAAATGAAACTGAGCAAACTCATTGCAGGGATAGGTGAAAAGTTAGCGATGTGGTCGGCCCCATACTTTTTGATGGTGTAAATCTGGGCTGCTGCAACGAGCTCAACCGCTTGGTCCCAACTCACTCTCTTCCATCCTGCTTTACCTCTTGCGGACTTGTATTTTTTTGCCCTTTCTTCGTTTTCTACGATGCTTGCGTATGCCTCAACGGGATCTTTGCCGTTGCTGCATTCTTCGGCATAAAAATCCCACAGCGCTTTGCGTATGTATGGGAACTTCGGCCTCAGAGGGCTGTAAGGATACCAGGAGGCGGTAACGCCTCTCTGACAACCCCGGGGTTCAACATTGGGGACATCCGGCTCAATCTGCGGATAATCCGTTTTTTGGAGTTCCCAGCAGATAAGGCCGTCTTTTACAAAGACCTCCCAACTGCAGGACATGGAGCAGTTCACGCCATGACTGGTGCGCACGCTGTAGTCGTAGCTCCATCTTTTTCTGTAAAAATCCTCCCACGATCTGGAGTCATCCGCAATTTTGAACCATCTGCTTTTCATACCGTTGTTTTCCATACGCCGCCTTCCGCAATGTTGAACCGTCTGCTTTTCAAACCGTTGTCTTTTTGTGGCCGGCCTTAAGGGCTATTATCGTCAGAACAATCAATACCGTTATGCTTAGCAATAAAGTAGGAAGAAAATAAGGATGGAGTCCCACTTCCGCCGTTCCCGCCCCGCCTTTAGCATCTATGGTTTTGAAAAAAGCAATCACATTGGCAACCTCCTTGTCGCTCAGCCCGAGAGGCGCCATCTGCACATTATTGCTTTCCCGCAAAAGTTGCATGGTGATTGGGTCTTTCTCGGCAATCATTCTTTCCGGCGCTTTGATTTTCCGTTGCAGCCAGCTTTCTTCCCTGCGCGAGGTTACTCCTGACAAATCAGGACCCACTAATTTTCCCTTGCCGATGGTATGGCAGGCCGTACACCGTTGTTGAAAAATCTCCTTGCCGGATTCCTGAGCGGATGCCGACTGGGATCCGATCAGCCACCCCGCGACGACGAGCATTCCGACCACGTTCTTACGAATCGCAAAGCCCTGATTGATCATGTTGACGACCTTTCGCACGTGCTCATGATTTAAGTTTCAACCCCACCAGCCTGTTTGTTTGTCTTGATTCATGTCGAATCTGTTCGCGCATGCCCGGAGCCATCGCCGTCAGCATGGCATCTCCGCCTGCCTGCGGGCGTAGTACCACCACGTCATCGCAATGCACGTGAGATAGAACACGATGAACATATAGAGCGCGCCTTCGGGTCCGCCGGTCATGGCGATGGACGTGCCATAGCTCTTGGGAATGAAAAACCCGCCGTAGGCGCCGATCGCCGACGAGAATCCGAGCACTGCCGCGGCCTCCTTGTTGGCGTCCTTGACCGCCTGCTCTTTCGCCTCCGTGCCCCTGCCCTCGGCGTCGCGCATGCGCTCCGTCAGGAAGATGACCGGGATCATGCGGAAAGTCGAGCCGTTGCCGATGCCGGCCGTCAGGAACAGCAGCATGAACATGGTGAGAAAACCGTAGAAGTCGCCGCTGGCGGGTCCCCACGGCAGGGCCAGGGCACCGGCTGCCCCCTTCGGCAGAAAATAGAGTACGCCCACCACCGCCAGCGCCATCGCGATGAAGTTCCAGAACGTAACCGGCGCGCCGCCCAGCTTGTCGGAAAGCCAGCCGCCGAAGGGCCGGATCACCGCGCCCACCAGCGGGCCGAGCCAGGCGTAGTCGAGAGCGTCGACCTGCGGAAACTGCGAGTTAATAAGCAGCGGGAATCCGGCCGAGTAGCCGATGAACGAGCCGAAGGTTCCGAGATAGAGCCAGCACATCAGCCAGTTGTGCTTGCGCTTGAAAATCACCGCCTGCTCCGAGAATGACGCCCTCGCACTCGCAATGTCGTTCATGCCGAACCACGCCGCAATGGTCGACAGAAGAATAAACGGCACCCAGATGAACCCCGCATTCTGCAGCCACATCTGCCGGGTTTCATCGCTCTTCACCCAGCTTTGCGGCTCACCGCCGAGCGCACCGAAGACTCCTGCAGTGATCACCAGCGGCACCACGAACTGTACCGTCGAGACTCCAAGATTGCCAAGCCCGGCGTTGAGTCCGAGCGCCGAGCCTTTGCGCTCCTTGGGGAAGAAGAAGCTGATGTTGGCCATGCTGGAAGCGAAATTGCCGCCGCCGAATCCGCACAGCAGCGCCAGAATCAGGAACGTCGGATAGCTGGTGGTCGGATCCTGCACCGCAAAACCGATACCCAGCGCCGGCAGCAGCAGCGACGCGGTCGAGATCGCAGTCCACTTGCGCCCGCCGAAGATCGGCACCATGAAGGAATAAAAGATACGCAGCGTCGCGCCGCACAACCCCGGCAACGCCGCCAGCCAGAACAGCTGATTGGTGGTGAACCTGAAGCCGATATTGGGCAGATTGACCACCACCACGCTCCACACCATCCATACCGCGAACGCCAGGAGCAGCGCCGGAATCGAAATCCACAGGTTGAGCTTGGCGATCGCGTTGCCTTCGCGCCTCCAGAATGCCTTGTCTTCCGGCGTCCAGATGTGTAGTACGCTGCCGAACTTGGGTCTGGTCGAAGCGGCTTGAGTAATCATGATTGCCCTTTAAGCTTCAATATCGTTCAGCCGCGCTGTGATGCCATGGCGGACGCAGCTCTAATCCGGCCGTTGCGTCGCGGCACGATCTCGGTCCAGTACATCCACGTCAGCGACACCGTGGTGACGCCCCACAGCAGCATGAAAACGGAGCTGTTGATCCCGGTGATGTCGACCAGCGCCCCGAACATGATCGGCAGAAGGAACCCGCCCAATGCCCCGACCAGGCCGACGATGCCCGAGACGACCCCGATGTTGTCCGAGTATTCGTCCGAGATGTATTTGAACACCGAGGCGTTGCCGACCGACCACGTCACGCCCATCACGAACATCAGCGTGGTGAATGCCCAGACGTTGAGCCCGATATGCATGGTCAAGTCGCCCCTGGCGGTCTTGATCACCAAGTCGGCCTGCGGATACGACAGAAAGAACAGGCACCCCCAGGAAATCAGCATCACCCACCAGGTGACGGGGTGCGCGCCGTACCTGTCTGAGATCCAGCCGCCGACCGCGCGCAGAACGCCGCCCGGCAGCGAAAAACACGCCGCGAGCAGCGCCGCGACCCTGATGTCGAAGCCGTATTCCGTGATGTAGTACTTGGTCATCCACAGCGACAGCGCGACAAAGCCGCCGAATAGGATCGAGTAGTACTGGCAGTATCGCCAGACCTTCGGGTCCCTTAGCATGGCAAGCTGGTCCTTCACGGTCACGCTTGCGCTGACATGATGTTCGCGGTCGGTGTAGGAAAATGCCCAGAACAGCAGCGCGGTGGCCAGCATCGCCACTGCGTAAACTTTGGGTACCATGCTCCAGCCGTACGCAACCACCAGTGTCGGCGCCACGAACTTGGTGACCGCCGCGCCCGTGTTGCCCGCGCCGAATATGCCCATGGCCAAACCCTGGCGGTCCCTCTCGAACCAGCGCGCGACATAGGCAATGCCCACTGAGAACGAGCCGCCAGCAACGCCGACGAACAATCCCAGCACCAGAAACTGCCAGTATTGCGTAGCTTCGCCGATGAACCAGATGGGCACCACGCAGGCCAACATCAGGACAAAAAACACGATGCGGCCGCCGAACTTGTCAGTCAGCATGCCCAGCGGCAGCCGGGTCAGCGAACCGGTCAGCACCGGGGTTGCCGCCAGAAGCCCGAACTGGGTTTCGTTGAGATCCAGCATCTTTTTGATCGGGATGCCGATCTCCCCGAACACCATCCAGATCGCGAAGCACACCGTGAATGCGAAGGTGCTCGCACCCAGTACCGACCATTGCTGGTATTTCTGCGATGCCACCATCCGCTTCCTTCAGTTCTTGCGAACCGAACATACCGGTGGGGCGCTCCCCGCGCCATTCGCCTGACGGCTGGCCACAGGCAGGCAAATGGCCGGGCGCCAGTGCCGTGACTAGTTAATTCGGACTAGTTCTGCCGGAAAAAACGGGTGGGGAAAGACCTGCCCAGTGAGCGCAGCGTCGACGGCTGACGCCGCGCCCACCAAGGGAACACGCGTTAGCCATTGTTTGTATTGCTATTTTCTACGATGCCGTGCTTCACAGCGTATACGGCGGCCTGCACCCGGCTGGTGAGGTTGAGCTTGCGCAGGATGCTCTGCACATGGATTTTGATGGTGCTCTCGGCGAGCTTGAGCTCGCGCGCCATTTCCTTGTTGCTCGCGCCGCGCGCCAGCAGCATCAGGATCTCGCGCTCACGCGGACTGATCCGGTCCTTGTCGGCGGCCTCCGGGGTCATTTCGCGTCCGCCATGCTGCAACCCCTGCACCAGCTTGCTGGTCATCTGCGGCGACATCACCGCTTCGCCGCGCGCCGCGCGCCGGATGGCGTCGACCAGAAAATCGGCATCGATGTTTTTCAGCAGATAGCCGCGCGCGCCGGATTTGAGCGTGTCGATGAGGTCTTCCTCGTCTTCCGATACCGTCAGCATCAGCACCTGGGTTTGCGGCAGCTCCTCGACCAGCATCTGCACGGCTTCGCGCCCGGAAATGCCCGGCATGTTGAGGTCGAGCAGCACCACGTCGGGTTTCATTTCCCGGGCGCGCTTCAATCCTTCCAGCCCATCCGCGGCCTCGCCCACCACTTCGAAATCAGGCTGGCGGGCGAGCAGCGCCTTGACGCCGCTGCGGAAAAGATTGTGATCGTCGATCAGGAAAATGCGCAGCCTGTTCACGCCGCCGCCTGCTGCGTTATCGGCAGGGTCAGCGTGAGCTCGCTGCCGTGGCCGGCACGGGAATCGATGCGGATTTGGCCGCCGATGCGTCGCGCACGCTCTCTCATGATGCGCAACCCGACATGCCGCCCGGTGGCGTCACCTAGTGCAGCGGGGTCGAAGCCGTGACCGTTGTCACGAACACGGAACACATAACTGCGGTCCCGCTGCATCTGCAGTTCCACCAGCGTCGCGCCGGAATGCTTGCGCACGTTAGACAGCGCCTCCTGGAGAATATGCAGCACCTGGAGCTGCTGCTCGGCAGACAGCGGCACGCCGGTGCCCGATACCTTACATGACGTTCTGATTCCGGTCTGGCTTTCGAAGCGCTCGAGCGAACTGCGGATGGTCAGCTCGATATCCTCCTGCTTGATGCGGGTCCGGAAATGCACCAGCAGCTCACGCACGTTGTCATAACTCTCCTGAATGCCGTCGCGGATCTGCGCCAGGGTGTCACGCGCCTCGCTCATGTCGCAGCGCCTGAGCGAGTCCTCGAGCAGTTGCGCCTGGAGGTTAAGAAAAGCCAGCGATTGCGCGATGCTGTCGTGCAGATCCTGCGCCAGCAGGTTGCGTTCATCCGAGACCGCCAATTCCTTGTCGCGCGAGACCAGC
>MERG01000439.1:14774-15988 GCA_001771985.1 Betaproteobacteria bacterium RIFCSPLOWO2_12_FULL_62_13
TTCCTTGTCGCGCGAGACCAGCCGCTGGTTCTCTATCGCGGCCCCGAGATCCTGCCCCAGGGTCACCAGCATTTGCCGTTCCTGCGCGGGAAAGGCGCGTGCGTTATGATAATAAAGATTGAATATCCCCAGCATCTGGCCCTGGAAACGGATGGGGAACACCGCTACCGTGTGGTAGCCGGCCTTCTGGCACCGCGACATGAAATTGGGCTCACGCCCCGGCGCCAGGAACTGGACGACCGGGGTGCTGCTTTGCGCCGCCTCGCCGCACAGGCATTCCCCCATGTCGAGGCATTGCTCCTCTTCGGCGAAATCGGCCGCCAGGCCCTCGTGAACATACAGATGAATGTCGCGAGTCTTGGGATCGATCAGGCGCACCGCTCCACCCTGCGCATCGAGCAGGCCGATCAGTTTCCGCAGAAAACCACGGCACAGCGTCTCGGTCGAGCCCGGCTCATTGAGCAGCGTGGTGACTTCATACAGCGTCGCCAGATCGCGATTCTTGTCCGCAAGGCTGCGCGTCTTCTCCGCCACGCGCTCCTCGAGGGAGTTGTAAAGGTCCTGCAGATGGCTCGCCATGCGGTTGAAGCCGCGCGCCAGTTCGCCGAACTCGTCATCTGTTTCTACGGGAAGCCGGGTCCCGAGTTCGCCGCTCGCCATGCGCTGCATGCCTTCCTGCAGCCTGCCGACGGGGCGCACCACCAGCAAAAACATCAGATAAATCAGCGTCACGGTGCCCGCGACCGCCAGAACTACGAGCCCGAACTGCATGTAGCGCAGATACGCGATATGGCGCGCGTTGTCGTACTCGATCGCGCGCACCAGCCTGTCGATGCGCTGCACAAACTGCTCGATGCCGGGGCGCAGCGCAGTGACCTGATCGCGTTGGGCTGCGGCATCGGGACTGGCCAGCACGGCCTCTATCAGCGGCCCGATCTGGCGCCGCCAATATGCCAACACGGCATCAACCTCGGCCGCGATATCGGGGTCGCGCGGCAAAAACAACGGCCGCGCCGGATCACCGCGCCTGAGCACAACCAGCACGCTTTCAAACGTTTTCATTTCCCTCGCCAGTTCTTGGCGTGCTGCCGTGGCATGCGCCGGCTCGCGCAGGCTCTCCGACAACAGATAAGCGATGCGATAAGTACGCATACGCTCGCTGCCCATGTCGTTGATCGCCGCCGCTCCGCCCTCGAACTTCCAGGATTCCAACA
>MERG01000440.1 GCA_001771985.1 Betaproteobacteria bacterium RIFCSPLOWO2_12_FULL_62_13
GCCTGATCATCTTGGCGGTCCAGGCCGTATCGTACGATTTCGTGCACACCAGCGCGATATCTACGGGATCTCTGATGAAAGCCTGCACCTGATGCAGGTGCACCGCTTCTACCGGAACGACGATCGATCCCAGAGGATCGGTGAGCCGGATTCCGTGGGCCTTGATGTGTTCCACATGATCTGCCCAGGCGTCCACCAGCACTACCCGATAGCCTGCACGAGCCAGGGGACCTCCGATATATCCACCAACTGCACCGGCGCCCAATACTGCTATGCGCAAAGCTTTTAATTCAGACACGCAGGGTTTTCCTTCTCCTATCCGACTCCCTCGTACTCACAACATGGTGCTTTTCGCTTGCTGGCGATGACGACACTGCGCCGCAGTTCGCACCGAAACCCGCACGCGTCGAAGGGGGTTCAATCCCCGTGAGCAGTTGCCGCACGTCGGCTATCTCTTCGAAACGCCGCCAATTGAGATCATCAAAACAACTTGAGCGAAAACGTCGGGACCATTATCCCCAGATTGTCAGTCCTTCGGATTCGCAACGGCGCCCATCAGTCTGGCGACGTTGTCCAGTTCCTCCAACCCCAACGTCATTCGGATTGACTCCTGGATCTTGTCCGCCGCCAGCAGAGGTTCAGCGCACAGCCGATACTTCTGGATCACCTGCTCCACCGAAAGGAGATCCGGCGGCTGCCCGTTGACCTGTATGCAGTCTTTGCTGAGCCGAGTACCATCATTCAGAATCACGGTGAGCGGGTAGGGCCCGGAACCCCCGTACTGCCACTCCTCGTGCACGATCATCTTCACCCTCTGGCGTAGTTCGCGGGCATCCTGGTCCTTTACCCTCCCGTCGGAGAAGCTGCGAAGGGTGATCCTGTCATCCAGGATTGCCACCGCCAAGCTGTGGGGCATGCTGAACCTGGCCTCCGCGAGGTTCCTCGGTTCGTGATAGCGGATGAACTGGGGCACCATAGGATTCACCTCCACATCCACCCTTTCCACCTCGCCAGGCCGGAAGCCGTGGGCCCTTTTTAGATCGACCACGCCCTGGATGTACCGCTGCATGTGGTAGCAGCAAGGGTAACTCTTGATTCCCACCGCCATGACCCGATAGGGCTTCCCCCAATTGTTCACCACGTCCGTCGGCATCGACACCTCTCCCGCCGATTTCAGGTCCAAGAACCCCTTCGGGCCTTCGAAGATGGAGGTGCTTCCGGTCAGCCCTTCCGACGCCCACAGTGCCGCCGCCAAGCCATCTCTCCCCGCGACGCCCATCTCGATAAAATGGGCATCGGTTCCCGTCTGTCGAGTTAGGCCACACCCCTGGGAGGCGGCCAAGCTCAGCGCCCATGCCGTCCGCTCTACATCGAGATCAAGTAACTTCGCCGCTCCTGCTGCCACCCCCAGAACTCCCGTCAGGCTGAGATTCAGATATCCCCGCTTACGGGCGTTGTTGCAATCAATGCCAAGTCTCGACTGCACTTCGTAGCCCACGGCGAAAGCCTCGAGAACGCGGCTGCCGGGGCAGCCCAACTTCTCGGCTAGGGCAAAGAGAGGAGGAAACAGCGTGTAGGCGGAAACGCCTTCGGGCATGCTGTCATCCTCGTACTCCGTGGTATGGGCGAAATGGCTGTTCGCCAAGGCAGCGTTCTCGACGGAAGTCTTAAAACCCGAGGCGGCTACGGTGGCCTCCTGGTTCCCACCCATCCGCTGGACGTATCGAGTGACGATCTTGCAGCCGGGAATTTGTGAACCAGATACCATGCCGCCAAGGGCGCTGAGGGCCAGACTCTTGCTGTAGTCAATCACTTCGCGGGGGATCTGATTCAGCTTCGTTTTACAGACCAGCTCGGCAACTCTGATTGTGGTTTGAGCGTCTGAGGGTCCCACGTTTGTAGTACCGCCTTTCTCCCCATGATCGGGATGCAATCCAGGTGTCCGAGATGTCGATATAATCATAAGTTGTCTACCTTGCGAGGAATTTAACCAGAAGACTTATTCATCATTGAGCTTCTTGCAAAACTCTCCGCCTGAGCGGAATTAACCGCCGAATGGGGTAGAGATGGACGCCAATTCTGGCGAGATGGAGGTTCCAAAGACTTATGCGTTGGATGGTTGCGTCCAATTTATCTCCACTCCTGTGCCGCGCGGCTCCGCCTACATGGGCTTGATGCCTGCGGCCCGTGCTGATTTGATGTTCTGCTCCACCTCCCGCCGGATCATCTCCGTGAACTGTTCCGGCGTATTGGTCTCGACTTCCAAGCCCTGTTTAAAAAACGCCGCTCTCATTTCCGGCGAATTCACTGCCTTTACGATGGCCGCGTTCAGTCTTGTCACAATATCCCTGGGCAAACCGGCGGGACCCGCGATTCCGTACCACCCTCTCCTATCGTAGCCGGGTACGCCCGACTCGTGCAGCGTCGGCATGTTCGGCATGAGCGCCGAGCGCTTCGCGGAGCTCATCGCAATGGGACGCAGACGGCCCGAATCGATGAGCGGCCGTGCCGCCGTCACGCTCGCGAAAATCATGTCGACCTCGCCTGAGGCGACGCCGACCACGCCTTGTGACACACCTTTGTACGGCACATGGGTGGTCTTGATCTTTGCGAGGGAGTTCATGAGCTCCGCCGCGAGATGGGCGGAACTGCCAATGCCCGACGTCGCATAGTTAAGGTGGCCCGGGCGGTTGCGTGCAATCGCGAGCAGCTCTTTCACGTTGTGCGCCGGCACTGAGGGATGGATCACCAGCACGTATGCACCGGTCACCACGAGCGATATCGGCGAAAAGTCTTCCGGTAGCTCGTACGGCATCTTGAGCCGCATGGCGGGCTGGATGCTGTCGGCCGCAGGCATCATGAGGAGCGTGTATCCATCGGGAGCGGCCCTGGCAAGGGCTTCAGTCGCGATGATCCCGCCGGAGCCAGGTCGATTCTCCACCACGAAGGGCTGTGCGAGGCTCTCGAAAAGCTTTTGAGCGACCATGCGTGCCGCGGTATCGGTTCCGCCGCCGGCCGAAAATCCCACGAGTATGCGCACCGGTTTGGACGGATAGTTCTGCGCCATCGCGTGCGAAAAAAACCCGCAACTCAACAGCGCTGCGCCGAATTGAAGGAGCCTTTTCATTTTCCAGCTACTCATAGTCTTCTCCTCGTCTGAACTAAGTAGCACACTATTTTCATATTCCGTTCCCCGTCAGTTTTAACTCGATACCGAGTGCGAGCGTCTGCAATCAACCAAACTCAGTTGCGCGAATTCCGTCGGGGTCCATGGCCCTGATGAGCTCGACAATTTGCGGCTCGGGAAACGGGGTCTCTGTCACATCCGGCGCGACCCGAAGATCAAAGCCTGTGTTCCTCCTGATTTCGTCTATGCTGTGACCCGGGTGATAAGACTGTAGCTGCATGACCCTGTCAGGGTTCTTGAAGTTCATCACACCGAGATTGGATACGATCGTCATCTCGTTCTTCATCTGCTCCTGCGAGCGGTGGTTGTAGCCCTGCCCGGTCACAAAATCGACTTCCTCGACAAAAGTCCGGGGCGTGTGCCTGGCGCTCCAGATCACCACTTTCGGCGTGATGGGCATGAGGAAGGCCGATGCCGCTCCCCCGGGGAGTTGAACTTTGGGGTTGTCGATGCTTCCGATAACGCTGAGGTTGGTATTTCCGTAACGGTCGATCTGCGCCGAGCCCAGAAACATCACATGCAGTTCGCCACGTTGCGCCAAGTCGAACACCTCATGCAGGCCGAAGTACCCTACCGCGTCACGGTTCTGACGCGGGTCGAAAGACGACAGATAGATGCGCTCCACATCGGGATCCACTCCTTCAGCCCCTGAAACGAACGCCATATCGGGAGCGTGGGTTTTTCGAGCGAGGCTCATCGCCAGTATTGGCAACGGAGAAGAAACCCCGTGCAATACCGTATTGTTATTTTCAATCTCACGGGACATTGCGTAGATCATCAAATCCGCTGTTTCGAGTTTGTCCACAACCCGGCCCTCCCATACACGTGCTCGTCCAGATATTTTCCGAATCGATCGTTGTTCACCGCGGCTATGTATTCCCTGATATGGTCGTAATCCACATCATAACGATTGAAGCACGAACAGGGATACGCACCGTTCGGGGCATGCACCACGGCATCGACGAGAAAGTGGGGGATCTTGGTGGCTTCCGGCTTTCTGCGGAATTCTTCGTTAGGGACAATTGCTTCTGCAGTGACGATCACCGTCTTCGCCGCCTTCGCCTTGATCACGTCCTCGTATACAGGCCCTTCAATGCGGGTGTTTCCGTATTCGTCCGCTTCATGGGCATGGATTACGGCCACATCCGGCTCAATCGCACGCACCGCAATCAGCTTTTCTCCAGTAAACGGATCTTCCACCTCACGCTGGCTTCCCAGGATTTCGCTGATCTCCAGCAGATCCGAGCCGAGCATACCCCGCACCGTTAGCGAGGGTATCCCCATGGCGGCCGCACGGAACCCCGCAATGATCGGCTGACAGGCACCTTCCTTCGTAATGATTTCCCGGGATTCAGCTTTCTTTCGAAAATTGGGAGCGAAGCCCAGCAACTCGAAGGCCAGTAATCCGGCCCTAACCTTGGCCACGCAACCGGCACCGATCAAAAGATCAAAATCGATGGCCGGTTCGCGGTCCACCAGCACCAGGTCTTTTTTTCCCTGACGGATTATTTCTCTCAAAAACTCCATGGGTGCCCGGTGAAAAGTGGCGCCCCCTGTAGTCAATACATCACCATCCTTGACGAGCGTTGCCGCCTCCTTAAGGCCGCACAAGGCCTTTCTCATTTGGAATTTCCTCTCGATGTTGGCGCGGTTCGAAGCCTTGTCTGAGCCGGATCCGCCACCGATCGCCCTGCTTGCCGCTTCTCTTTCTCGCGCAGCAAGTACTTCTGAACTTTGCCGGCAGAGGTCCTCGGGATCTCTCCAAATTCAATTTCTTTAGGGCATTTGAAGTGCGCGAGCCGTTCGCGGCAAAAGGAAATGATATCTTCAGCCGTGGGGGAGGTTCCCTTCTTCGGACGTACCAAACACTTGACCACCTCACCCCATTTCTCGTCCGGTTTTCCAAAACAGACGACCTCATCGACATCGGGGTGCTGATAGATGCAATTTTCGACCTCAACACCGGTAATATTCTCGCCCCCGCTGATAATGACGTCCTTGAAGCGGTCCTTGACTTCGATATAACCATCGGAATGGAAGACGCCCCCATCCCCTGAATAAAACCAACCATCCTTGAAGGCCTTGGCGTTCTCCTTTGGCGCCTGATAGTACCCCTGGACGACGTCGTTTCCCCGCATGATGATCTCGCCGATGGTCTTGCCGTCCTTAGGAACGTCGTTACCGTCGGTATCGACGATCCTGACACGACCGGCGGTGATGTCGGGTACTCCTTGACGCATTTTGAGCGCGAGGCGCTGCTCCTCGGGCAGCGCGTCCCAATCGGGATTCCACTCGCAGATGGTGAATGGACCATACGTTTCCGTAAGACCGTAAGCATGGCGGATTTCGCCGCCTTTGCTTTCCATATTTCGAAGCATCGTGACAGGCGGTGGGGCGGCGGCAACATTCATGATCAGCTTCTTGGGAAACCGGCTGATTCCGTTTTCGTCCATGTATTGACCGAGCCGATGAAAAACGACGGGGGCGCCGGCCATGTGCGTGACGCCATGTTTTTCGATGAGCCTCCAGATTCGATCGGGATCGGGAGCCGGCATGCAGATGTTGGCCGCCCCTACGCCAGAGGTAACCCAGCTCCAACACCAACCATTGCAATGGAACATGGGCAGGGTCCAAAGGTACACTGAGGAGGCAGTGACGGAATGCTCGATTATCTTGGCGAGGGCGTGCAGGTAAGCGCTGCGGTGAGAATAGATACAGCCCTTGGGAGTGCCAGTGGTGCCGCTCGTGTAGTCTATGGCTATGGTGTCGTTCTCGTCCTCCAGCTCCAGCCGGGTATATTCGGCGCTGGCGCCTGCGATGAATTCTTCATAAGCGACGCCCGGCAGCACCTTGACCACCGTTTCTCCATAAGTATCGCGGCCATCAAAGACATTGACGTAGACCTCGACATTGGGAAGATCTTCGGGATTGACCCGATCCGCCACGCCGGCATCAACGAACAAGACGCGCGCCCCGGAAAGGTTGACGATGGTGGAGATTTCCCTGGCACTGAGGCGGTAGTTGATAGCGACAATTGCCCCGCCGGTCAAAGGAATGCCATAGTGAGCTTCAAGCAAGGGAGGGAAATTGCGAGATACAAAGGCGACGTTATCGCCTCTTGTGACTCCGATACCCTTGAGAGCGTTGCTCAACCGGTTGACGCGCTCAAAGAAATCCCTCCAGGTCCATTGGTTATCGCCATCGATTACCGCAGGTCTACGCGGCATGACCGAAGCGATCCGCTCCAGGAAACTCAACGGTGTTAATGGCTCATGCCACGCTTTTGGCTCTTTGCTCATGATGACGCCTTCCATTCCGGCCAGTCCCCGCAAGTTCGGTAGAGGCCGCAACACCAGGGAACCATTGTCGAAATCGTCTCAGGACTTCGCAGGTGCGGGGGCACGGGTGCGAAATTGAGCGAAATCGGGCTTCCGCTTCGCGATACGCGCCGAAGTGCCCTCAGCGAATTCCGGCGAACCGGTGTGCATTGCATACAGCTCGCCGCCCGAAAAGAAGCTCCCCCAGAAATTCGCATCCGATTCCTGGTTCAGCGCCAGTTTGAGCACCCGCAGGCATTGCGGGCTTTTCTCGAGAATTTCCCTGCACCATTGTTCGACGGTCGGATACAGTTCGGCCATCGGCACGACGAGGTTGACGAGACCCATTTCGAGCGCTTCCTTCGCCGTATACAGCCGGCACATGAACATGATCTCTCGCGCCTTCTTCTCACCCACCATGCGGTGCAGGAGTTGGCTTGCCCCCCACACCGGCATGCCCCCCATCTTCGGCCCCGTTTGTCCAAACTTGGCATGCTCTGCGGCAATCGTGAGGTCACACATCACGTGCAGCTCATGACCCCCGCCCACGGCGTAGCCGTTGACCGCCGCTATCGTAGGTTTCCCGCACGTGCGCAAGGCGACCCCGAGATGTGCGAGGCGCCGCATGTGGTTGCGGCTATCGAGCGACGTGCGCTGGTTCAAAGCGTTCAGGTTCCCTCCGGAAGAAAACGATTTCTCACCGGCGCCGGTGATTACGATCACCCCGATCTCGGGATCCTCGGCCGCATCGGTCACGGCGCCGGTCATTTCGAGAATGGTATTTGCGACGAGCGAGTTGTAGGTTTCCGGGCGGTTGATCGTGATCCAGGCGGCGCCCTGCCTCTTTTCGTAAATGATATCGGTATACCGTGCGGCGGATCTGGCTGTCATCGGATAAGTCTCCTTGATTGTCTCCGGGCGGACTTTGTTCGCCCTTGAATTGCGGCGCGCGTTTCTCGAGAAACGCCGCCATGCCTTCCTTAACCGAGCATCGCGAAGCCGCCGTTTACGCTCAGTATCTGCCCCGTGATCTGGCGCGCCGCTTCCGATGCCAGAAATACCACCGCGTTGGCAATGTCGTCCGGCTCGCCTATGCGGCGCAACGCGTAAGCGCGCTTCACCTTCTCCTCGCGCTCGGCCGCCTTCGCTTCACCGATGTTCTCCTTCAACTGGCGAAGCATCTCCATACGCATAGGCGAGTTGGTGGCGCCGGGTGACACGGCATTCACGTTGATATTGTGCCTTCCAACTTCCTTGGCAATCGATTTGGTGAAAGAAATCACGCCGCCTTTCGCAGCGGAATAATTGCACTGGCGCTCCTGCCCCACGCGCGCGGCGTCGGTGACGATGCTGATGACCTTTCCGAACCGGCGCTTGATCATGCCGGGCAAAACCGCCCGTGCGCAGTTCATCGTACCGAAAAGGATCACCTTGATTTCCTTGTCGCAGTCCTCAGGGTTCGTGTCAAGGAACATTTCGTGTGAGATCAGCAGGGCGGCGTTGTTCACCAGCACGTCAATGCGCCCCAGCTCTCCCTCTATCTTGTTCGCCATCGTTTTCACCGCGTCGAGGTTTGTAATGTCGAACGGTGCTGCGATCGCCTTTCCTCCCGACTGGCGAACCAGGTCCGCCGTCTCCTCGACTCCCTTCACGTTTACGTCGTTGACGGCGACGTGCGCGCCCTCCGCTGCGAGCGCCAACGCAATAGTGCGACCAATGCCCTGGCCGCTCCCGGTTACCAGGGCCACTCTGTTTTCGAGCTTCAGATCCATCGTTCCTCCGTGATAATCGCTGACGTTGTCGCAAAAGCTCTTGCGACTTCTATATCTGGAGACGCTCCAGGCCGGCGTCGCGTACCGCACCCGTCCATATCGCCATGCCTCACCGCTCGTGAGCTTCTGCGCGATGGTGCGCGCGACAATGTCGGTAATCCAATAACTTTACTGTTTCACTCGTATGTCTGGCCCGTCATCGGACACAACGCCTCCTGGGGCAACGAGCGCGGAACACCCGATTACTGCGCTTTCGTGCCGGTCGCCTTGATGATCGGCGCCCACTTGGCGAGCTCCTCCTTGATAAATCGGATCGCCTTCTCGGGATTGGAATCGGTGACGGGATCGATCGACAGGCCTTCCAGGTCCTTCCGAAAAGCCGCGTCCGACATGACCTTCATCGTCGCCTTATGGAGCTGCTCGATGACCGGCTTCGGCGTGCCGGCCGGCGCCAGGATGACGTTGAAGGTGTAGGCCAGCATCCCCGGCACGCCAAGCTCGACCGCCGTCGGGATATCGGGCGCTGCATTCGAGCGCTTCTCACCGAACGTGGCGAGCACGCGCACTTTGCCGGAACGATGGTGCACGGTCGCCGAGCTTACGGTTACCATTGCGAGCGGGATCTGGCCGGCGATGAGATCCACGAGAGCCGCGCCAGCACCCTTGTAGGGCACGTGCACGATATCGAGCCCCCCGGCCTGCTTCTTGAATAGCTCCCCGGTAAGGTGATTGATGCTGCCCATGCCGGCGGAGCCGTAGGAAAACGTTCCGGGACTGGCCTTAACCCGCGCAACCAGTGCGCGCAAGGTCTTGGCCGGCACGCTGGGATGAACGGCAACCACCATGGGAATAATGCCAAGGACCGCAACCGGCGCGAAGTCCTTCACCGGGTCGTAGGGCAGGTTTTCCATTGCCGAAGGGTTGATGGCATGGGTTGACGACGTGCCGACCAGCAAGGTATAGCCGTCGGGCTTGGCGCGCGCGACTTCGGCGGTGCCGATAGTGCCACCTGCACCTCCCCTGTTTTCGACGAAGACATTCTGGCCCAGCACAGGGGTAACCTTGTTGGCGAATCTGCGGCCCATGATATCAGTGCCGCCGCCCGCCGCGAACGGAACCACCAGCCGGATCGCGCGCTCCGGATATTTGCCCTGGGCTCGCACCGAAAGCGATGGCAGGCCCAATGTCAACACCATAACGCTTGCCAAGCCGAAGCCAAACACATTGCGTCTATTCATATGGCACCTCCTCCTCGCGTTGTACTACACTGAAGTCAATACGGCGATGTGCACCACGATTCGTCATCGTTGCTCGGAATGATGCTCGAGTTGTCGAACGTGCGCGATGACAAAGCCCTATCCGCGGAATGCGCCGATACCGGTAAGTTCGCGGCCGACGATCAGCGCCAGGATCTCGTTGGTCCCATCCGGGACCAGCAGCATGCGCGCGTCCCGGAAGAGTTCCTCCAGACCAAGCTCCACGCTTAAGCCCATGGCGCCATGGAGCTCCATGGCGAGCGATACGGCCTGCAGGCACGTCGTCGTGGCATAGCGTTTTGCCATCGCCGAGAGCCCGTTCGCCCGGCGACCCAGGTCGATTTCGGCCAACGCCTTGTAACAAATCAATCGGCTTGTCTCCACCGCGGTCGCAATGTCCGCCAGACGTTCCTGGACGAGTTGTGTGCTGCCGATGAGCCGCCCAAACTGGCGCCGCATGCCCGCGTACCCGATGGCGGCATCAAGCGCCCGCTGCGCCATGCCTACCGCCATCAAGCCCAGCAGGGGACGATTTCCATTCCACGTGGTGGTGAGCATGCGGGCAGCATCGCCGGCGCTGCCGAGCGCATTGTGCTTGGGCACCCGGCAATTATCGAACAGAATCTCGGTCAAATGGCCTTGGCGCAGACCGATTGTTTCGATCTCGCGTGTCTCGTACGGCGAAACCGCACGCTCCGCAACCACTCGCTGGAGGAGATTGCGGCCGCTCGAATCGGTTCCGGCCGAACAGGTCACGACCATCAGGTCGCTGATGCTGGCGTTCGTGACCCACATCTTGCGCCCGTTGATTACCAGATCGTCGCCATCGGCATGCACGCGGGTCTTCACACCGCGCGCGTCCGAGCCGATATCGGGCTCGGTCGTTCCCGTACAGCAGATCTTCCGCCCGGCGATCAGATCGGGAAGAAGGCGGCGGCGCTGCTCCTCCTCGCTACCCAGGCCGATACGCGTAACCGTAACCTCAAAAGATAACAGCGCATTGGCGATCACCGGCGGCAACTGTTCGAAAACCACTCCATAGTCGAGCATTCGCATACCTGAGCCACCGAGTTCGACCGGGAGACGCGGCGCGGTCAAACCCTCCCGCGCGAATATCTGGAACATCCTGAGCATGGCCTCCTTGGGCAGGGGGCGGTTCCGGTCGTGCGACTCGAGCTCAGGACGGATGTGTTTTTCGGCTATCTTGCGCGCCGAATCTTGAAACATGCGCTGTTCCTCGGAGAGTTCAAAGTCCATGCCTATTCCCATGGCAGCACGCGCCTGCTCTTCAGTTGGCCTTTCCTTCCTGAACGACAAGCATCGCGGGAAGTTCAGCCATGTCATTCAGGCTTTCGATGCTGCGGAGCACACGTACGAGTCGCTCGCATTTCTCGGCGCCCACGACATCAGCAACGAGGGAACGGAACTTCTCGTCGACCTCGTTATTCGAAAACGGTGCTCCGGGGGATCCCTTGGCGTCGAGCACCATCTCCTCGAGCAGCCGGCCCGATTTGGTCCGCACCTTGACGCGCGCGGGCATGTGGCCTTCTGCGAACAGCCTGTCGAGTTCGGCTTCCTTCACCAGGCGCACTTTGGACGCTACGCCCTGGACTTGCGGATCGGCCAGCGCAGCCTCCGTATATTCATGGGGAGTATTCCGGCGCTTCAAGACGGTCAGCGCCAACGAGTACGACGTGCTGAACTGCATTCCCAGCAGATCTTTGGGAGAGGTGATCGCCGAGTGGTCGTAGGAACCCTCGGGATAGCCGATCTCGATGGTCTCTATGTCGCCCGCCCCGAGGTCGTGAGCGGTCACCAGTTTCCTCACGCCGTCGATGGCAGGGTGAATGACCGCGCAGCAGGAGTATGGCTTGAACAGCACGTGCAGAATTGTCCATTTTTCCCCGAGGTCCGCCGTGAGCCGTTCCGGCCGGTAGTGCGACGGGTAAATGCGCAGCAGGCCACGCTTCCCCTCCAGTATACCTTCTGGACCCGTAATGCCTGCCTGAGCCAGGAGCGCCGCCTGTATCCCGCTGCTTGCCGCAATCGCCGCGAATATGCGCTTCACGGAGCCGCCGCCGTGATCGTACTGCATCAGACCGCCCGAGTAGGTGCCGGCGATGCCAAGCGCATTCCGGATGCCTTCCGCCCCGAGTTCAAGCAGGCGCGCCGCTCCGGCAGCGACGCCGAAAGGTCCGCAGGTCGTCGAATATTGGGGACCGCCCCGCTCGAGCATGTCCGGAGACACGGCCCATCCGATGCGGCCCCGAGCCTCGTACGCCGCGACGAAAGCCGTCAGAAACTCGCGGCCCGAACGGTGCTCGCGCTCCGCTATCGCCATGAGCGACGGGACCAACTCGGCGCCGGGATGCCCATGAATGAGAGGGTTCGCGTCGTCATACTCGAACGAGTGGCCGAAGGTGCTGTTGATGAACGCCGCCGAGGCAATCGGAACGCGGTCACCGTAGCGGACGACGGTCGCCTCCGGCGTACCGCCGATGCGGCAGTATGCCTCTCGGACCTGCTTCGCCCACGGCAACTGCGAGCAGCCGATCTCAACGCCGAGCTGATCGATGAGAATATCGACCGCGCGACCGCGCACGTCGGCCGGTATTTGTGTGTGGGTAAGACCTGCCACGAATTGGGCAAGTTGGCGCGTTTCGTCAGCCAATGTCACCTCCTCTGTAGTTGCACCTCGGCGCATTCGCACCGGGAAAGCGCGCGTGCCGGCTCTTCGCCGCGGGGTCGCACGGACACGGCCGCTCAATTCGACCGTGCCCGCCCGCTCATCCCCTGCGCGGCGTCGATACCAGCAGGTTTCCGGCGAATCATCCGGATTTTGTCCATCTCCATGACAACCTCGCCGGTCTGCTTGCGCACCAGGTGGCGAAACGTCACCACGCCGCGATCGGATTTCGATGTTTCCTTTTTCCCCGTTACCTGAAATTCGACGTGTATGGTGTCGCCACAAAAGACGGGAGCCCGCCACGTCAGGTGCTCGATCCCCAGGAACGCCATCCCGGTGTGATGAAAAAGGCCCAACTGGACCGCCAGACCCTCTGCGACAATGAACGTCAAGGGTCCCGGCGATATGCGTTTGCCGAAGATGCTGTGTTTCTGGATGTATTCGAGGCTCATGTGCAATTCCTCGAATACCCCCGAGATTCCGATGAAATTGATGATGTCGGTTTCGGTGATGGTGCGTGACATCGTGACCGCTGAATCGCCGACCTCGAGATCTTCGAAATAGAGGCCGACGGGGTGTGTCAGAACTTTGCTCATGACCTTTGTCCTGTCTTATGCGAGAGGTTGCGAGTTCCACTCATGAGACGGCGGCTCCGACGGCTTTTCGTTTCCCCGAATCTCCCCGGGTCGCCACCACGCCGGCCGAACGAAGCGCCTCGAACCGGTTTTCGGAAAGCCCAAGCCAATCGCCGAGGATTTCCCTGGTGTGCTCACCGAGTATTGGCGCGCAGGCGGAAATCACCGCCGGTGTTCGGGAAAAATGGAGGGGATTTCCCAACAGCCTCATCCTGCCGGCGATCGGATGCTCGACTTCGACGACCAGGCCGCGGCGAATCGTCTCCTGATCCTCGACGACCTCCGCCAGGTTCCGCACCGGCGCCGCGGGCACTGCCGCCGCTTGGCACATCGTCGCAGCCCGTTCTCTGGTCATGCCCTCGAGCCATTGGGAGATGGCGTTTTCGATCCTCTCGACGCTGCGCAATCTGCCTTCCGCAGTAGCAAGTGACGCGTCGCCGATCAACTCACGAGACCCGAACAGCCGCGCGAGCCGGCGCCACTGATCGTCCGTATCGACGGCAATCGCGACGAAGCCATCCCTGGCCGCGAAAATATTGTGCGGACACGCGGCATTGCTACGATTCCCAAGCCTCGTTGGCTTGCCCTGTCCAGAGAAGATTTGCGGCCATACGCTTTGACTCATCCACACCCCAACGTCGGCCATGGCAAGGTCGATCTGCATGCCGGAGCCTGTCGCACGGCGCTGCCTCAATGCGCCGATAACAGCACCAATCAATCCGACCGAGGTCGCCAAATCGACGGCGGAAATTCCGATCTTGACGGGCAAATGGTCCGGATAACCCGTCAGATGCATGATTCCGCAAGCAGCTTGCACGACGGTGTCGAGCGCGCGTTTCTTGCCGTAGTTGGACTTGAGCCCAAAGCCGCTGACCGACACATAGACGATGTTCGGATTTGCGGCACGCAACGCCGCGTAGCCCAACCCCATCGACTCCAACGCGCCGGGAGCCAGGTTTTCCATCCAGACGTCGGCCTTTTCGGCGAGCTTCAGGATAAGTTCCCGTCCTTGCGGGTCCGTCGGCTCGATTACAACGCTTCGCTTGCCGGCATTGTTGATATGGAATAGGTAGCTCGATCCCCCGATCTGTTGGCCGGCGGCGCGCAGGCTCTCTCCCTTCTTGGGCTCGATCTTGACCACATCCGCGCCGAGGTCAGCCAACATGCGGCCAGCCATCGGTACACTGGTGCGGGAGCCGAATTCGAGAATCCGCATTCCCTCGAGTAGGCGCCCATCAAGCCGCGGTGCGCGGCATTGCGTGGTCGCAATCGTGGCCGCTCCCGTAGCGGAAGAATCGAATCGCAGCAGGGCCGCACCCGGATGGGGCGGGGGACTCCACGCTCCGACCTTGAGCGGCAGTCCCACAAGCGGAACATCACACCGGCGACCGTTGGTCTCGACCGTCGACGACCCAACCATCGCCCGGATCTCCCGGTAATGAGGATCGGCGAGCACCGCTTCAACGGAGCTGATCTCGCTGGCCGGGATCCCCGCCTCCGTCATGATCTCTACCACTTGCCCGGCCGGTCTGCGCTGCGTCCAGTCCGCGACGATTTGGTCCACTTCGTCCACGCGCGCGACGCGTTTGGCCTCCTGATCATAACGGGGGTCGTGGGTCAAATCGGGGCGATCAATGGCTTCTGTGACCGTTTTCCACCAGCCACTTCCCCCTGTTCCCGTGCAGATGACGACGTACCCGTCGGCCGTCGGATAGAGATTCCATGGCGCGGCAATCGTGTGGCGATTCCCGATCCGCTTGGGCGAACGGCCGCTCAGAAAATAGGAGGGGATGAAGTTGCCGAGCAGCGCGACCAAGCAGTCCACCACCGCCAGATCGAGCAACTGGCCGCGCCCCGAGCGGTCGCGCTCCCATAGAGCCGCCATAATGCCGTTGAATCCGAACAGCGCTGTCACGTGGAGCGCGTACGGCACGCCGCTGCAAACCGGCGGCTTCTCGGGGTACCCGGTGCACGACATCAGTCCGCCCATCGCCTCGGCGACCAGTTCATTGCCGGCCCAACTTTTCCGCGTGCCCTGTGCACCGAAGGTGCTGATGGAGCACAGCACCTTGGCAGGCCATTGATCGCAGAATGTCTTCGGATCCAGGCCGGGTTCCGGCAACCCCGCCAATTCGCCCCCCAGCAGAACAACGTCCGCCCACTCGGCGAGTTCGAACCACAGCTTGCGCGCCGCCCCAGCCTCCGCGGGCAGACGCGCGCTCTGCTTCGCCGCATTGAGGAGGTGAAACTGATACGCCGTGCCATCCGGCGCGAGAGGCCCGGTCCGGCGCAGAGGATCTCCCTCGCGTGGCTCCAGTTTGACGACCTGCGCACCGAGGCCCGCAAAGAGCTGGCCACAGAGGCTTGCTGCGCCAAAGCCCCCAGCGATTTCTAGAACACGCACTCCGGTACATGCAGCCAAGCCCTGTTACCTCCACCAAAATGCGCCCCGAACTCTGACGTACACGGCGCCGATTTCGATGCAATATTGTTACAATAATGTTATTATTCTTGAGGCCGCGTTCAGCGTCAAGATGTCTCGAGGAATTTGTCGGGCTTGGCCCGCCAAATTCCTAATGCAAAACCGCCTGCACGAATACGAGAGAAAAAGCCAGTGAAAACCTCATTTCTGGCCTGCTCGGATGCTTCTGTGAGGGCAAGAACGGTTGTTAACCTGGGTTTCATTCAGAATCCGCAGGCGGTTTTGCTGTTAGCAGCCTGTCGGACCGTTAAGCTTGCCCCGGACTTGATCTTGGGTCCGACAGGCTGCTTGGGCTGACCAATTTGTGAACAGTGGGAAACATGCTATGGCGTACGGGTATGCAGATCGAATTCTGCGAGTTGACTTGAACACGCATCGGACCTGGACGGAACCGCTTCTCCCAACGGAGGTATTGCGCAAGTATATCGGCGGCACCGGACTTGCGCTCTACTATCTCGCGAAAGAAACACCGGCGGGCGCAAAGGCTGGCGACCCGGAGGTGCCGCTGATCTTCATGACCGGCCCGCTCGCTGGAACGCGCGCACCGAGCTCGGCGAACTATGTCGTCGTGTCGTTACACTACGATATTCCCTACGCTCCCGGCGCCGGGCACGCCCACGGATTCTGGGCAGCCTTCCTCAAGCACGCCGGATACGAGGGCATCATCATTTCCGGTGCGTCCGAGAAGCCGGTGTATCTCGTAATTGATGACAACCGCATTGAATTACGGGACGCGCAAGCTTTCTGGGGCCACGGTACTCGAGAAACCGAGCGGCTTATCAAGCGCGAACTCGGCGCAGAGGAAGACCAATTCAGCGTTGCATGCATCGGCCAGGCGGGGGAGGCCCGACTTCATGGCGCGATGATCAAGAACGACCGGAACCATGGAGCAGGCAAGGGTAGTCCCGGGGCGATCATGGGCTGCAAGAAACTGAAGGCGATTGCGGTTCGCGGCACCGGCGATGTGGCGATCGCACACCGCGATGGGTTTCTGGATACGGTCGCGCAGTGGGAGGCGAATCTTTTCGTGGCTGATGAGGGTTGCACGACTCCGCTCGGCGCCCTGTGGCACGACGGCGGCATGACCCGCCAACACAAGGTAATGGCGGATAGAGGCATGACCGCTGTCAAGAATCTGACCGATTATGAGTTTGGCCGAGCGTTTTCTCAGGCCTACATGGATGCATGCAAGGAATGGATAGTAACGCCCAAACCTTCGTACAACTGCAAGATTGCCTGTGCTTATGATCTCAAGATCACGTCCGGTCAGTTCGCCGGCTTCACGGCAAGCATGTGCGGCGGTGGGGAACCCTTCGAGGGTGCCGCCGGCATGATCGGTGTGATAGACCCCGGCCAAATGATTGCCCTGACCGATCTCTACGACGACATCGGCATAGAGGCAGGTCATGGCGGTTCGTTGATGGGGATGGTCTTTGAAGCCTACAACCGGGGCATCATCACGAAAGAAGACACCGGCGGACTCGATCTCACATGGGGAAATTATGAGGCTTACACGGAGCTCGTCCAGCAGATGATCGAGCGTCGCGATTTCGGCGGGAAACTAACCGGGGACATGAAGGATGTCGCGCGTGCCTTGGGTGCGGAAGACCTGCTTGTGCACGTGAAGGGCGCTTCGATCAACATACATGACTGGCGACCGCGGTGGGCAAAGCTGCTGAGTCAAATCGTTGCCGGCACGGGGGCCTGTCACCAGATCGAAAGTCCACGGCTCCACACTGACGAGTTAAAACGCGAGGTCGGCGATAAGCCGGAAAAGGTTTTTGATGGGCAGAAAAAAAAGCTTTGGGAAGACAACCTGGGCGTATGCATGTTTGCTTGTTCGGGTGTCAAGCACGTTCTGCCGCTTGCAGCAAAGTCAGTAGCCACGGCGACCGGATGGAATGATTTCACGGAAGAAGATGCGCTGCGCGTTGGTGAACGGACAATCAATTTGATGCGCCTCATTGCGGTAAGCCGCGGGTTCACAAAGAGTAACGAGTTCGACGTGGGAAAGCGCTTGCTTGAGGCGCCGACCGGGGGGCCAGCAGCAGGAGTCACGATGGCACCGCATTTAGAGGAAATGGTCAACCGTTACTACGCCGTGGCGGGCTGGGACGTGAACTCCGGTTGTCCCAAGCAGGCGACGATCAAGCGCTTGGACATGGAGGACGTGGCCAACTGGCTTGGAATCGCGTGATCAGCACAGCCCATTTTTGAGGCTGCCAGGGTGAGCACGTTCATTCAAACGTCCCCTGTTACACAGTGTAACCAATGTTTGAGGAGGAGCGATGACCATAATCAAATCTCAACAGTTCATGTACTGTGCGCTGAATTGCATCATCATTGGACTCTCTGTCATAAGCTTCGCTTCCCCGGCGCTCGGGCAGGTACCCCAGTCGTCCTATCCGGGCAAGAGCCCCATTCGGATCGTCGCACCGTTCGCACCCGGCGGTTCCCTCGACTATATGGCGCGTTTGATGGCGAAAATATTGGATGACTCATTGGGGCATACGGTGCTGGTAGAAAACCGTCCGGGTGCTGGCGGATCCACCGGTAGCGCTGCCGTCGCCAAAGCAGAGCCGGACGGGCACACTTTTCTATATGGTGCGGTTAGTACACACGCCATAGCGCCGCACTTGCGCCGCCTGCCTTATGACGCGCTGCGCGACTTTACCCCCATAACCGTCGTTGCGTCTGTTCCATTGATCCTGGTCGTACACCCTTCGGTCCCGGTGTATTCGGTGAGGGACTTGCTGCGTCTCGCGAAAGCGCAACCAGGTAAACTGAATTTTGGCTCCGCGGGCGTGGGCAGCATAGCGCACCTTACTACAGCATTTTTCATGCATGCGACAGGAATCAAGATGATACACGTTCCATACAAGGGCGCCGGACAGTTCTTGGTGGAAATTGCGGGCGGGCAAATCGATCTCGTGTTTGGTACGCCGCCGTCTGCAGTCAGCTTGGTACGCAGCGGGCGGCTTCGTGCGATTGCAGTTAGTTCTGCGCAGCGCTCTCCCGCCCTGCCGAAAGTGCCGACAATCACCGAAAGCGGGGTACCCGGCTTTGAGGTCACACTGTGGTGGGCTTTATACGCCCCGGCACGCTTGCCGCAAGACATCCTTACGCGCGTCAACGGCATCATCGTCGAGGGACTCCGCCGCCCGGATGTGCGAGAGAACCTCAAGACCCAGGGCGTCGATCCTATTGGTAACCCGCCGGACGAAGCCGCGGCCTACGCGCGTGCCGAATGGGATAAATGGTCGAAAGTCGTGGCAGCGACGGGCATCAAGCTCGATTAGCCAACGGCTGCCCCGGTTGACTGGAGGATTCAGCGGCCATGACCTGCGCTCCCTTGCAAGGACCCAAGCTTTAATGGCCAAGCGACCTATCAGACGCGGCCTCGATGATCCAACCGGACCGATACGCGACGCGATTATCGGTGGCAGCTTTCTGCCGAACGAGCGACTCATCGAAGAGGACCTCGTGCGGCGGTTCAAGGCCAACCGCGGAGCCGTGCGCCTGGCGCTCGCTCGGCTGGAACAGGAAGGCCTGGTAGTGCGCGAGCCCAATCGCGGGGCTCGCGTACGGCTGGTCGCTGGAAAGGAGGCGGTCGAGATCATGGAAGCACGTGCAATGCTGGAGGCCCTCGTTGCGCGGCATGCGGCGATCAAGCTGACGCAACAGGATCTCAGAAACCTGCACGCGATCCTTCGCGAACTCAAGAGTCTCATCGCGGAGGGAGATATGATCGGCTATTCCGGGGCCAACATGCGGCTTCACACGGCGATCGTGGACATCGCCGATCACGCGACCGCAGCGAGGCTGCTGCTCGGCCTGCGCGCACAGACCGTTATCTTTCAATACCGCCAGACCCTGCAGCCCGGACGCGTCGAGGAGTTGATGCACGAACATGAGGCACTGGTGCAGGCGCTTGCCTCACGCGACCCGGATGCTGCGGAGAAAGCGATGCGCTCGCATCTCGACAATGCTGCCGACACCCTCAAAGGGCGATTGCAGCACGGTTCCTCCTGAGTCGATTTGGATTCGGCGCATCAAGCGCGAACCCAAACCCATCTATCGTGGGCATCGCCTGGGAACTCAGGCGCTCTTTTCCTTTGCGAAGCTCGCCGCGCCGCGACCGGCAAGACGCCCGAAGACGGCGCCGCTCGTCAGCCCGGTCGAGCCCGGATAGTTGAAGTAAAAGAGTCCTCCCACCATTTCGCCGGCCGCAAACAGCCCCGGAATAGGCTCGTGATTCGTATTTACGACCTGCCCGTCATTGGTGATCCGTACACCGCCAAATGTGAAGGTGACGCCGCACGTGATCGCATAGGCTTCGAACGGCGGCGTATCGATCGGATTCGCCCAATTCGACCTGGGAACTTCGAGACCGACAGCGCAGCGCCCGTCCTTGATATTCGGATTGAACGGCACGTCGGTCCTCACCGCGGCGTTGAATTCCCTGATCGTCTTGAGAAGCCGCTCTTTATTCACGTCTTCCAGCTTATCCGCAAGCTCTTCGATTGTGTTCGCCACGACCCTGGTCACGTGTTTGGTGCGATATTCAGGCCGCAAAAGGTGGACCACCTTCGAATCGTAAATCTGCCACGCGAACTGACCGGGCTGCTCCAGGATGACGCGGCCATACTTTGCGTAGGTGTAATTCCTGAATTCGGCCCCTTCATCGAGAAACCTTTTTCCATCGGCGTTCACGATGATCGAGAACGGATAGCTGTCCCGCTCGTAGTCGTTGGTCAAGGCGAAATCGCCGAAATCTGACGCGTATCGCTCCCAGCCGACGGCGTGGCAGCCCGACCAGTGACCGTACGGCTGCGCTCCGATGCGCAGCGCCATGGCGAGCCCATCGCCCGTGTTGAATTTGGTGCCGCGCACTTTGGCGAGATCCCAGCCTGGTCCGAGATACCGGCTGCGCCATTCCGTGTTCGCTTCGAAGCCGCCGCACGCGAGAACCACGGCTCCGGCGTTGATGGTCTGCGTGGCGCCCCTCAACCTGGCAACCACTCCGGACACCCCGGCGTCCGAATGTACGAGGTCCTGCACCCAGGCATCGTAACGGACGTCAATCCCCGTTTTCGCCGCGGCCTTATATAGCGCCTCGACGAGGCCCGGACCTCCTCCCCACGCCGCGAGTGTCGCTCCACCCCAGAATTTGAACTTCCCTTGTATGTTGAATGCCTGGCGGCCGAACTGGGGATAGAACCTGACGCCTTGCCTGCACATCCAGTGCAAGGCAGCGTTGCTGTTCTTGACAAGGAGCTCGCATAGATCGGGGTCCGTCCGGTTCTGCGTAATCCTCGCCATATCGTCGAAAAACTGTTCTTCTGTGTAACTGCCGAAATCAGCCGACGCGATTTCATCATTGGTGAGGTCGGGCGAAAGCGCGCGAATGTCTTCGACGCCGTTGTAGACGAAACGCATCAAGCCCTCTGTAAAGGTGCTGTTCCCGCCGCGCTCGGCCTCCGGTGCGCGCTCAAGGATCAGAACCCCGGCCCCTTCCTCACGCGCAGAAAGCGCGGCGCAGAGCGCGGCATTCCCACCGCCAACAACGATTACGTCGTATTTTTCCCTGCCAACGTTCATATCCGAGCTTTCCATCAGCCAAGACCGTGGCCGGTCAACCGGCCTGCCCCGCCCTTCTTTCCTTTGCGAAACACGCGGCGCTGCGACCCGCAAGCCGGCCAAACACGGCGCCGCTGGTGAGCCCGCTTGCGCCCGGGTAGTTGAAATAGAAAATTCCGCCGATCATCTCGCCGGCCGCAAATAGCCCGGGGATCGACTCGTGATTGGTATTCACCACTTGTGCGTCGTTGGTGACCTTCAGTCCGCCAAATGTGAAAGTGACGCCACAGGTAATCGCGTATGCCTCGAAAGGCGGTTTATCGATCGGCAGCGCCCAGTTCGACTTCGGTATTGCCAGACCGACCGTGCATTTGCCGTCCTTGATGTTGGGATCAAACGGCACATCGTTTTTCACCGACCGGTTGAACTCGCGTATCGTCTTGAGACACTGCGCCTTGTCGACATCCTCCAATTTTTCCGCGAGTTCTTCGAGTGTGTCCGCCTTTACCTTGGTCACATACTTGGTCCGGTATTCATCGAGCAGCAAGTGCAGCACCTTGGCGTCATAGATTTGCCAGGCAAACTGTCCGGGCTGTTCCAGAACGATATGACCATATTTCGCGTAGGTGTAGCTGCGAAGATCCGCGCCTTCGTCCAGAAAGCGGCGCCCCTCGGCGTTCACCATGATGCCGAAGGTGTAGCTGTGACGCTGGAACATCGGGGTACGCGTCAAGTCACCAAAATCCG
>MERG01000441.1:0-22392 GCA_001771985.1 Betaproteobacteria bacterium RIFCSPLOWO2_12_FULL_62_13
CGACCCCGGCGGCTCGTGAGGTCTCCGTCAGATAAGCCTCCGTGGCGGCAGCGAGCCCCAAGTGTTTGATCTCAGAGGGCGCCAGACTGCGCGCCAGGCGCTGAATGCGGTTGATGACACCGCGCACCAATCTCTCCATCTCATCAAGGGTCGGAGCCAACGCATTGCTTGGCGTCGAAGCCTGCAGCGCACCGAGGCGCATCCCGACCCCTGCCAGGACCTGCCCAAGCTCTTCGTTGAGCTCATGCGCGATTTCGTGGCGCTTCGCTTCACTGCTCTGGACCAGGTGTTTCGACACCTCCTGCAAACGTTGATGAGCCGCCTGGAGCGCCGTCTCTGCGGACTTTCGTTGCACGATTTGGAGCCGAAGCGTTTCATTGGCCTTCTCCAACTCGGCCGTGCGCTGCCGCACGCGGTCTGCCAGTTCATCGCGCAGCTTCTTCAGATTCTCAAAGGCACGCCGTCTGTCGGCGATGAAAGCGGCCAGCGTGAGCCCCATGATCAGCATCGTTGAGATGAAGGTCTGCATGAGCAACAGCGAGTCGGACAAGGTATCCACCACAAATGGGCCTTGCGTTCCCTCCAGGGTTTCCCAGACGGCAACCGCCCCGATGACGGCGACAGCGGTCGCGACCCCGCGCTGGGTGAACCGCAGTCCCCCCCACACGATCACTGGAAGAAGCAGATAGAGCAGCGATTGGCCAACCTGGCCGGAAAATTGCGTTTCGAATGCGAGCAGGCTCGCGCCGAGCACGGACAGGCAAAAGAGCGTGCGCTCGACCGGGCCGACTGCGGGATGGTCCCGCGGGGTCGCGCGCATCCAAAGCAGAAACAGCGGCGCGAACGCCAACATGCCGGCGGCATCCCTCTGCCACCAGATGCGCCACATGCCGAGCGGATCCGCAGCTTCCGGAGAGCCATCCAATACGTGGCTCGCAACCCCGATCGTTGCGGCTATAACGCCGGCCGCGGCTGCGACAACCACGAACTTGAAAACATCCACGCCACGATGGAATTCGTTTCGAAAATGGACGAATCGATGCATCAGCCATGCCGCCGCAAGCGCTTCCAGTGTCTGGCCCGTGGCCATTGCCGCGGTCGTGACAAAAGATTCGCCCAAGGCGGCATACCCCAGCGCAGCGCCCAGCCCCACGCCGGGCCAGAGACGGCGGCCCCAGGTGATCAGGGCCGCCAAACCGATACCGGCGCACGGCCAGACGGGTGCCACGTCCGAATCGACGAGCTTGACCGAAAGTGCCGCTGTTACGGCGTAGACCGCTGCGAGGACGCACACCCTGGCCCCATAATCCGCCCAGGGGGGCAACCAACGCGGGTCAATGCGAATCCCCATTGGAAAACCACGGCTTCCCCAAGCCCAGAGCATGCGCCGCGCTACAAGCGCCAAGGGGCACGCGCAGCAGTGCGCTTGTTCACATCCTTATAACGCTTCAAACGCTTGATGTCCAGCATCAGCACGGTCACGGCAGTGAGGTGATCTTCACCCTGTTTCGGTTTCCCGAAATGTTGGAGGAGAAGTACGCCGAGCATGTCGGATTGGTAGAGCGAGATCTGGCAACGTTGACACGCCTGCTGGGGAACTAACCTGTCACGAGGACGCTTTCGTCTTAATGGACTGTTGCTGTCGTCATATTGCGACAGCAACGCAGGCGTGCCTGGGTAACTATGTGTGTACACGGCAATTTTTGCTGTTGGCGGCGGTTTGTTGAAAAAAAGCGCGTCGTGCCGGTGGACCCGGAGTCACGAAAATTTGAGCGAATGAAATCACTCGGTTACTGAATTCCGGCGCGCCACGAAATGACAAAACCACTTGTCTCGAAGGCTTTTTTCGACAAATTGCGAGACGCCCTTTGTCGTCAAAAGCCAACATTTAAGGCGCCTCTGACGCACTTAGGGCGGCGTTCTCATGCATCGATCTGGTTCCAAGATACTGACTCTTATTGAAATAGATTCGCCTAGCATGTTATTTGCTTACATTTGGGTGAACCGAATAGCGTTCTTGCGCATCAGGAGGTTCACGAATGCCGACCAGCACTGAACTCGTACAGACTCCCGCGCTGTTTGGCGGAGCGTCGTTCTCGACGGGTGCTAACGACGCGCGGAGCCTTTATCGGGACTCGAGGCCGACAGCGGGCACGCAGTGGGAACCCCACACCGCCCCTGGCCGCGATCTGTCATCGCCGCGTTACAAGCTGCTCCGATATTCTCGTTTGTTACCCTCGCGGCAGTTTCGGACTTCGGGGGAGCAGACCCCGGAAAGAGTCGACGGCCGGGGAACGATGCTGGAGCCGGTGCGAGACGGATTACAGATTCCTGTCGCCACCGCCAGTGATATCGTGGCGGCCCGTCAGGAGGGTCGGGACTTGGCTTTGAGGTTGGGGTTCTCTCCGACCGAATCGACCCTGGTGGCCACGGCGATTTCCGAACTTGGCCGAAATATCGTTCTCTACGCGAAGTCGGGAGCGATCCGTCTCGAGCCGACTCACGACGGGGATCGGATGGGGATTGCCATCGTCGCTCGCGACAAAGGGCCGGGCATCCGGGACGTCCAGCGCGCCTTGCTGGGCGGCTATTCAACATCCGAAGGATTGGGTCTTGGTCTTTCCGGCGTCCGGCGGATCATGGACGAACTGGCGGTGGATTCGGGGGCTGGCAAGGGCACCACGGTTATCGCGAGGAAGTGGCGCGACCTGCGGCGCTGAGGATCGCAGCGCGCTCCGGGGGGCGGGGTCGCATGGGCGGCGACAAAGCGGACTTTTTAGAAGCGTACAAGAACGCGCTGGAGGATTATCTTGCCGACAGCGGCGAGGCGGCGTTGCATCGCGCCTATGAGTTCGGCCGGCAGGCCATCGCCTCGGATATCAGCCTCTTGGACTTGATCGACATACACCACGAAGCTTTCTCGGCCCTTCTCGCAGAGGATGTCGTCTGGCAGGACGACGTTGCACCACAGGTCGGCGCGGCCGGCCGCTTTTTGACTGAGAGCCTCTCGCCCTTTCACATGTTTCATCTGCGCAACCAGGAAGCAAATGCGGCGCTGCGCCGGATGAACGACATGCTGGAGGACGAGGCACAGCGCGTCGCCCATGCGCTCCACGACCAGGCGGCCACGCTGCTTGCGACGGTCTATCTCGATCTGGCGGAGCTGGCGCGCGAAATGCCGGAGCACGGCCATGAACGGATGGACCGGATCACCGCACATCTCGATCAGATTCGTGAGCAGTTGCGGCGGCTGTCGCACGAGGTCCGTCCGCCGATTCTCGACACGCTGGGACTGGTGCCGGCCCTGCAGTTTCTCGCGGATGGAATCGAGAAGCGTACAGGACTCGTCGTGACGGTGGAAGGGTCGATAGACAGGGATCTCCCGCAGAGCGTGAAAACCACGGTGTACCGGGTGGTTCAGGAGGCGTTGATCAACGTGACGCGGCACGCGCAGGCTACGCGTGCGAGCGTCCGTGTCTGGGAGGAAAAAAGAACTCTCAACTGCACCGTGCGGGACAACGGGAAAGGTTTCGACCGTTCCGCTGTCAAGGGCAGGTGCGCGGAACGGGGCCTCGGACTGATCGGAATGGAGGAACGGATCCGGGCGTTGCACGGGACTCTGGAAATCACCTCGGCACGCGGTCAGGGGACCACGGTTTGCATCTCGCTTCCGCAAACAACAGGAGTGAACGCAAATGAGATCACAGAAGATTCTTCTGGCTGACGACCACGTTATGTTCCGCGAAAGCCTCAGGGCGGTCCTGGAGCGGGAAGGATTCGACGTGGTGGGAGAAGCGTCCGACGGGCGAGAGGCGGTGCGCGCGGCCCGCCAGCTCAGTCCCGATGTGGCGGTGCTCGATCTCGCTATGCCGATCTTGAACGGGGTTGACGCGGCCAAGGAGATCCGCAGGCAGGCGCCGCAGACGCTGACGATACTGTTGACCATGTACGAGGACAATGCCTACGTGCTTGGCGCGCTCGAGGCGGGCATCCACGGCTATGTCCTCAAGGCCCAGGCGGCGGCGGACCTCGTCAGGGCCATCCGGGAGGTTACGCGCGGGGCGATCTATCTGAGCCCGGGCATTTCGCACTCGGTGGTCGACGCCTGTCTCAACAAGAGACACGTCGACGAGGATCCGTTAACCGACCGGGAAAGGCAGACATTGCAGTTGATCGCGGAGGGCAAGAGCACGAAGGAGGCTGCCGGGTTTCTCGGAGTCAGTTGCAAGACGGCCGAATGCCACCGCAACCGGATGATGCACAAGCTCGACATCCACAATACGGCCGGACTCGTCCGCTATGCCATCCGCCTCGGCCTGATCAGGCCCTGAGGCCTGTTCCGGGTCAGCCACGGGTTTCACCACCAGGACCAGAACTCTACGCGCAAGGGGCCGAGCACGCTGCGTGCGAGGACCTCGACGAGGGGCCGGTCGTCGAACCCGATCTTGGCGAGGCCCGTCATCTGAGACTTGAGCAATCCATCGGGGTTGTCGATGACCGTCATGACGCGCACGATTCTCGTTGCGTAGGTCCCGTCGGACACGGCGGTGGCAGGGGCGATCCCGGTGACCGTGCCGCGGAAGGTTTCGCCGGGGTGGGCTCGGGCCCTGAGGATGACGGGCTGTCCGACCCGCACATAGGCGATTTCCCTTTCGGGCACGGCGATCTCCGCCGTGACCCTGTGCAGGTCATGAACCTCGGCGATCAATTCCCCCTTCGCCGCGTGCTGGCCGATTTTCTCCTTCAGCCTCGGCGTGGCGATCACACCCGCGTGAGGGCTGCGGATCGACGCCCGTTCGATCTGGCTCTTGAGATGCGCGCGCCTGGCCTCCAGGCTTGCGACCTCGGCCTCCATGGCCTCGATTTCCTCCGGGCGGCTTCCGGCAAGCAGCAGATTGAGCTCTTCTTCCGCTTCCATGCGCCTCGCCTCCGCCAGTGCAATGTCCTGGCGGCGCTCCGCCTGGCTCTGGGCGCGGACGAGTTGCAGGGCGGCTCGAGCTTCCTCCAACGCCTTGCGGCGGATGGCTACGTCTGCTCGCGCTTCCTCCAACTCGAGCGGCGAGATGGCGCCCGCCGCCTCCAGCGGCGCCATTTGCGCGAGTTTATGCTGCGCAAACTTGAGTTGCTCCTCGGCCTTCGTGGTGCCGGCGTCCGCGCCGACAAGGCGCGCCGCATGGAGTCGTCGCTCCTCCGCGTAGCGTCGTTTCGCCTCGGCCTCGGCCGTCCCGGCCGTCGCCGCCCGTTGCCGCAGTACCGCGATGTCCTCCGCGCGCGGTCCGGCGCGAAGCATCTTCAGCTTGGCCTGCTTTTCGCGGATCGCCGCCTCGATCTGGGTCAACTCGGCCAGACGGTCGCGGTTGGAAAGCCGGGCGATCACCGCGCCGGTCTCGACCACGTCGCCTTCCGCGGCGTAAATCTCCTCGATGACCCCTTCCACCTCGGCGCGGATATCCGCGTTCTGGGTCGGCAATACCGCAAACTCCCCCGGGACCGTCAGTGTGGCGGGGAGCAGCAAGAGCAGGGCTGCAAGCGCGGCGACACTGATCTTGGTCGGAGGACGCTTCATCGAGCGAAACGACGCGAGAATCGTGCGAATGCGCTTGGGGAGCAGCCCCGCCGCGCGCTTGAGAGGGTTCATGAGGATCATGATAAGGACTCCTATGAAGAGGAGAAAACCGAGGCCTTGGTAGCGATCGACAAGGTAGCGGCCGGACCACCATGCGATGGACCCCAGCAGGAGCGCAGAATAGATACCGGCCATGAGGCCGTAGGCGACGAAGATGCGCCGCTCGCGCGCGGACGTCTCATCGACAACAGCGGAATCGCTCGCCCCCCACAAATGGCGCCAAAGGCCGCCCAAGAAGCCAGAGGCCCGGGCCCGAAGGTTGGGGATCTCCAGGCCGTCGCTCAGCAGGTAGTAGCCATCGAGCTTGATCAGCGGGTTCAGGTTGAACAGCGTTCTGACGCCCGAAGTGGCCATCACCACGAGGGCAGTGAAATGAACCCACGTGTCGGCCTCGGTCGCTCGCCACATCAAGAGCGCGACGGCCCACAGGACGATGTCCAAGTAGGCTCCGGCGAAGGTGACCCACAACCGCTTGGCTTTCTCTGGAAACAGCCACGCATCCGTCACGTTGCAGTAGAGGGCGGGCTGGAAGTAGATGAGCATGACGCCCATCTCGCGCACCTGCCCGCCGAAATGCTTGCAGGTCAAGCCGTGGGCGAGCTCGTGGGCGCTCGTCGTCAGGAGCAGAATGAACCAGGCGTATATAAGGGCGTTGAAGCGATAGAGATCGCCGAGCTCGCGGCGGATGTCCGGCCAGTTCGCCAAGGCGAGAGCGACAGCGAGCACGACGAGCGCCGCCGTGCACGCCATGAAGCCGCGCGTGAAGCAGAAACGGACCTTGGGGAGCAGCCAATCGAGGTACCGGTCCGGATCGAAGGCCTTCAGCCGCAGGTAAAGCGCGCTGCCGCGTATTCGCCCCCGAGGAGTTGCCTGTGCCGCGCCCTCGAGCAGCCCGAGGCCCCGGATGTGATTCAGGAACTGCCTGAATTCCTCCGGCGGGAGATCGGCTCCGAACTTCGCTTCGGTCTTGCGACGGATGTCCTCGGGCGTGCTCACACCGTCGAGCTGACGCGCAATGAAATACTCGATTTCCCGAAGCCGGAAGAACCGCCCACTTTCCGGCTCGGCTACGACATAAACGACCCCCTCTCGCGCGCGCTGCTCGCTGATGCGCAGGTCGCGGCGCAACTTCGGGCATTCATCTATCGCGGCCATGGTTCTGCATCGCGGCCGTAGCAGGAGAAAACGGGGCCGCCTTCGGGCACCCGTTTTCCCCATGCCCTATGGGCGCGTGAGGCTAGTTGGGATTGGGCTGGGGTGTGTTGCCAGCCGGCACCTCAGGGTTGGCGCTCGTCGACGGATTGCCATTCCCGTGGTTGGTCCCATTGGGCTCCGGATTCGAGCCCGCCGGCACCTCGGGGTTGGCGCTCGTCGACGGATTGCCGACCATGCTCGGTGCGATCCGCTCTTCGAGTTCCTCGATTCTCAGGGCAAATTGCGTCATAACTTCACTCCTTTCCATGAATGACTGAGGTTTGACACTCGGGCTTGGGTCAGCCCTCGAAGCAGTTGCGATAGAGAGCCGTCACAAACCCCGCGCCGGTGCACTCATTAACGCCTCGTCACCAACGCACCATCATCTTATGTTTCAAAGCGCGGCTCGGAAATCCGGCAAAGGCTCGGTTTCAAGCGGGAAAATGCCCGATAGCCGCGCCATCCCGAGCCCGTTCCCAATGTTCCGAAGTTACACAATGCAGGTTAAGCCCGCGTTTCGCCACCAACCCAATTCGGCAATACGGCGTGCCAGGAACATGTTTGCCCCATGACGCGGCGCAGGAGTAGGATTCTCTGGCGAAAGAATTTGACCAGCTCACGTCAGGAGTCGCTCGTGCATTACATCGAGGCGATCAAGGGAGTCCCTGCATGGTAGCGACCTGCAACAATTGGTTGGTCGCTCTGTCCGTGCTGATTGCGATCCTCGCGTCCTGTGCCGCGCTGGATCTTGCGTCACGGATAGCGCAGTCGGAACGCCGGGCAACCGGACGATTTCGAGCGATCCTCTGCGCCATCATCGCGGGGAGTTGCGTCGCGGGCATCGGCTGGGGGCAGCAGCCGGCCCTGGCGCCGCCGGGTCTGCGCGCGCCCGATGTGCGTTACGAGCCCACGCCGACCGACGTGGTGCAGGCCATGTTGCGGCTTGCCAGGGTGAACGCCCGCGACGTGGTGTATGACCTCGGGTGCGGCGACGGGCGCATTGTCATCACGGCGGCGCGCGAGTTCAACGCGCGCGGCGTCTGCGTCGACATCGATCCCCGGCGCATCGCCGAAAGCCGGGACAACGCGCGCGCGGCAGGTGTAGCCGATCGCATCCAGTTTCGGAACGAAGACCTCCTCACAACCGATATCGGCGACGCAACGGCGGTGATGCTCTTCCTCTCGCCCGAGCTTAACCTCGCAGTGCGCCCGAAGCTCCTGCGCGAGCTCAAACCGGGTGCGCGCATCGTCTCGCACTGGCACGACATGGGCGACTGGAGGCCGCAAGAAACGGTGCGCATTTCGAGCGGCTGGCGAGAGCGTCCCATTTATCTCTGGACGGTCCCGCAACGCTGATCACCTCGTGCCGTTCCAACTTGTTTCTCCAAATTCCTGCGGCTCGCTTAGCGCGTACAGTTGGCCGCTGGAGAAACAGTTGAATTGGCCTGAATAGTTGGAACGGCACTCGTTGCCGCAAGTGCGCAGCGGGACGGTACAGCCGCTTGCTTCATTGCGTCACTTGTTCTCCTGTACAAACTTGCGCACCTCGGCAACCACCGCATCCGGAGCGAGAAAGTGGATTCCATAATCGTACCCCTCGAGCTGAACGAGCTTCGCTCGCCGGAGCTTGCCGCACATCTCTGCCATGTGCCGTTTGCGGCGATCAGCACATTTGCTGCCGACGACCAGTAATGTGGGCGCCTTGATCTCCGGCAGGCGCGGCGTAAGGTCCACGGTGGAGAAAAGTCTGAACGCGGCCACCGCGATGTGAGTCGGGGTCTTCGCCATTTCTCTTGCCACCCACTCGCCGAGCCCCGCGGGCGCGCGGTTTACATCCATCCGATACTGCAACGTTCTGCGGCACCACTCGGCGACACCGTATTTCTCGATTGCCGCGCCTTGGTTCGCCTCCCCGATCGCATAGGTCGAAATCGTTTCATCACCCATCTTTGCAGCGGTGTTCAACAGCGTGATCGAAGCGATGCGATCCGGATGGTCAAGTGCCGCCACCAGGCCCAGGGCGCCGCCAGTCGATTCCCCAACCCAGTGCACGCGTTTGATGCCGAGTTCATCCATGAGGCCGACTGCGTCATTGGCCAGCATGTCAACGGTCAGCGGCGAACCCGGCGGTGGTTTGCTCGTATCGCCATAGCCACGGGCGTCCATTCTGAGCACTCGATGGTCTCGCCCCAACAAGGGCACCCACGCCCGCCAGAATTCGATATTCCGGCAGTAGCCGGGATAGAGCAGGAATGTTTCCCGCTCGTCGGTTCGCCAGGCGTCGGTGTAATCGGCGAGATCGTAGTGAATGGTGAGATCACCCACTTTGGCAAATTGCTGGTTCATCGTCATCGCGTTTTTCCGCTCGTGTCGGGATGTCAGCATTCTAGCAGCCTGTCGGACTTAACAGTCCGTACAGGCTGCTAGCCCAATCGGGCGAAGAGTTGCTCGATAAAGCCAGCGAGCGCACGATCTGGCTGCCTCGTGTGAGTGGCGTCGCCATGTTAAACTTAGCGTGCGGGGTAACGGCGCGCGCTGTATTTGTACGGGCGGCTTCCCAATTCAAATGAATGCGCCGGGGGCCCGTATCTGATAATCCTTTCGGATGAGCGGAGGATTCTTTGACCGAAATTCGATCTGGTGTGGTGGTCGTCGGCTGCGGTATTGCCGGTCTGGCGGCGGCCGTTTCTGCCCTGCAAGGCGGGGCAAGCGTCACCATCCTCGAACGCGCGCCGCGGGAAGAGCGGGGCGGCCAGACCCGTTACACTGAAGCGTACCTGCGGATGAAAAGCGAAACCGAGGTGACCGACGACTTCGAGGACCAATTCGCGCAGAATGCAGGGGGCTACCTCGACCCCTCGCTGGTGCATCTGGCCTCGGAGCCGCGCGAGAATTGGCCCGCGGTCCTGAAAACACTCGGTTTCGCCGGCCCTGACGTCATTGCTGCGTTCGCGGAAGCGGCCGGGCCGACGATTCAGTGGCTGAAGAGCTTCGGGGTCCGATTCGATTTTCTGCCGACACAGTTTCTGACGAAGTCCCAGCCTCGTCTGCTGCCGGTGGGGGGCGGCTTGGCGTTGGTCGATGCCCTGGCAGCGGAAGCGGAAAAAAGAGGCGCCCACTTCGTCTACGAGACGGCCGCGACTGCCCTCATCCAGGATGGCGCGGGGAAGGTGCTCGGCGTGCGTGCGGTCAGCAAGGAGGCCGCGATTCAAGAGTTCAGGGCCAACGCGGTGGTGCTCGCTTGCGGCGGATTCGAGGGCAACCCCGAAATGCTGAGCCGCTACATGGGGCCTAGATCGATTTTCTTGCGGCCGATTTGCCGCGGCGGGTACTACAACAAAGGCGAAGGCGTCCAGATGGCGCTCGACATCGGCGCGGCGCCTTGCGGCGACTTCGGAAGCTACCACGCGGAACCGATCGATCCGCGGTCGGGCATGGCAGAGCCGTCCGTGTTCATCTTTTCCTACGGCATCCTGGTCAACCAGCAGGGAAAGCGCTTCACCGACGAGGCGCCCACGACGATCGACGCGTGCTATGAGCGCATCACGCGCGAGATTTTCAACCAGACCCGCGGCATCGCGTATGCCGTGCTCGATGCGCGGCACACCCGGATTCCCAACTACCGTCTCGGGCTGCGAACCGATCAGCCTCCCATCGAAGGACGCACGATCGGGGAATTGGCATCAAAACTCGGAATTGCCCCGGAAGCGCTGGAGGCAACGGTGGCGGAATATGACCGCGCGTGCCGGGCAGCGGAGTTCATCCCGTTGACGCTGGATGGACTGGCGACTCAAGGGGTCGTTCCGAAAAAGTCGAACTGGGCGCATCCTGTCGACCAGCCGCCCTTTCATGCTTATCCCGTCATTTCCGCGAACGTGCTGACCTTCGGCGGGCTCAAGATCGACCGCCGCGCCCGGGTACTCAACCAGCAGGGAGATCCCATGCCGGGGTTATATGCGGCCGGGGAGGTCGTTGGTTTGTACTACAAGAACTACACCGGCGCCACATCGGTGCTCAAAGGCGCGGTGTTCGGCCGATTTGCCGGTAGCGACGCTGCGAAGCGTCGGTAGACGCAATTCGTGCCGGATTCGGTTTCCAACTTCGTAGAAAGGGTGGCGGCTCGGAGGAGCATCTCATGAGGCAAGCCACAAGAGCTGCGCTCGGGTTGATCGTCCGTAACCTCTCGTGAAAGGAAATCACTCAATGGGAATCCGGATTTGGCATCAGAGCTTCACGGTCCTGGATAACTTGCCGGCTTACGCTGCTGCTCTCCAAGAGCATTTCGCAAAGGTCGCCCGTGCCGGCACTCAGGTGGTGTTGCACGGAATGCATGCGCAGACCTACCGGACCAATTATCCGGGTAACGATATTCGCTATGCCTACTTCCAGTACCTGCACGGCCAGCAGTTTGTCCTTGGGGGAATCGCCGCGGAGGAGCAAGGCTACGACGCGTACGCCATCATGTCGATCCCGGAACCCGCGCTGCGCGAGACGCGAAGCGTGATCGATGTTCCCGTTGTGGGATACGGCGAAAGCGCCATGCTCACCGCGCGCATGCTGGGCGAGCGCATGGGCGTGCTGCTGTTCATTGAGGAGATGGCGCCGCTGATCGAAGAAAACGCTGCGAGGATAGGCCTGGCGGGCCGCTTCGCCGGAGCGCGATGCGTGGGCTTCGAATTCAATGACGTGCTGAAAGCCTATGAGGAGCCGCAAAGTGTTCTCGAGCGGTTTCACGCGGCCGCGCACGCCATGATTCAGGATGGGGTCGACGTCATCATTCCGGGAGAGGCGCCGCTTTGCGTTCTCCTCGCACGCCACGGGGTGAATCGTGTGGACAACGTTCCAGTGGTGGATGCGCTGGGCGCCACGATCAAGATGGCGGAGATGATGGTCGACCTGCGGCGTTCCAGTGGTTTGAGTCCTGCAAGACGCGGCTATTTCGTGGAAAAACCGCCTCGCGATCGCGTCAAAGAGCTGATCGCCCTGTACGGCATGAACCATCTAATGCCGACGTCCAGATAGGCCGCGGGGCGAGCGCGACAAGGATAGTGCGAATTGCGCGAATATAGAAGCCGCCTCACGGCGCGGATCGACCGATGAAGCTTGCAGGGGATGTGGCGATCGTGACCGGCGCCGCAGGCGGCATCGGCAGCGCGGTGGCCAAGGCGTTGGCGGCAGAAGGAGCGGATCTCTGCCTCGCCGATCTACGGCCGGATCGTCAACATCGGTTCCCTTCTCGGCAAGAACGGGGGGAACGCGCGGCCCTGGCTCGACCGCTCCGAACAGTCAAGGGCGGCCAATGTGGCCTATGGCACCTCAAAAGCGGGCGTCCATGCGCTGACGACTTACCTGGCGAAGGAACTTGCGGCTGATGGCATTACCGTGAATGCAGTAGCGCCGGGTCCGATTTCCTCGGCCATGACCGCTGGCTTTCCCGAGGGATTAAGGAAACTCATACCTGTCGGCCGGATGGGAACGGCGGAAGAAGTGGCTCAAGGCTGCTTATTCCTGGCGGGCAGGTCCGCGAGTTTCATAACCGCCGAGATCCTGGATGTGAACGGCGGCATGTGGGGTGATTAGAAATAAGGAAGTACTACGGGGATGTATATCCGACAGTCAAATCGCGCCGGAAAGGGTGAGCGCAACGCTCGTTGTCGGGGGCAGCAGCCCCGAGAATGTCGAAGTATTGAGCTTCGGCGAAGGCTGGGAACACACAAGAGAGGGGAAACAATATGAGAAGCATGGGTCGTTTAGGGCGAGCGGTTGCGTGTGCTGCGCTATGGCTGCTCAACGGGGCCGGCATGGCGGCTACGCCGGAATATCCCACAAAACCGATTCGACTCGTCGTGCCGTTTGCGCCTGGCGGCGGGACGGACCTGACCGCGCGCGCAATCGCCCAAAAACTGTCGGATGCGTTTGGCAAACCAGTGGTGGTCGACAATCGGGCCGGCGCGGGCGGGGTGATAGGCGCTGACCTCGTGGCGAAAGCGACGGCGGACGGCTACACGCTGCTGATGGGCACACCGGGCCCGATGACCATCAATCCCAATCTGCGGAAGAACATGCCGTACGACACGCTCCGGGATTTCGCGCCGATTACCCAGACGACGGTGAGCCCGTTCGTCCTGGTCGTGCATCCGTCGGTCCCGGCTTCCACTGTCAAGGAGCTAATCGCGCTTGCGAAACAGAAGCCCGGGACACTTAACTTTGGCACGGCGGGAAATGGCTCCGTTGCGCATCTCTCGGCCGAGCAGTTCAAGGCGATGGCCGGCGTGCAGATCACGCACGTGCCCTACAAGGGGAGCAGCCAGTCCCTGATCGACCTGCTGGCCGGGCAAGTGCAACTGGTCTTCGAGAACCTCCCGGTCGTCCTGCCGCATATCCGCGCCGGGAAGATCAGAGCGCTCGCGGTCGGGACGCGCACGCGCTCTGCCCTCCTGCCGGAATATCCGACGGTGGCCGAAGCTGGCGTCCCCGGGTACGAGGCGAGCACCGCGTTCGGGATGCTCGCGCCGGCGAAGACGCCCGGGGAAATCGTCGGGAGGCTGAACCGCGAGGTCGTGAGAGTTCTTCACTCCGCGGAGATCAAGGACAGGTTCGGCGCGCTCGGACTGGAAACGGTCGGCAGCACCCCGGAACAGTATGTCGCGCACCTTCGCGATGAGCTCGAGCGGTATGCCAAAATAATCAGGGTAGCAGGGATAAGACCTGATTAACTCAAACACCAACGGAGTGGAAAAGCAACACCGCAACGTGCTGGTGCTGTCGGGTTGCCAGGCGACCCTGCAGACGACCGGCGCAACCATGATCGCGGTCACCGGGCTCGCCGGTTTCGCGCTGGCGACCGACAAGTCACTCGCCACGGTTCCGCTGACCTGCTATGTGTTGGGCTCGGCGATCACCACCATCCCCGCTTCGTTGCTGATGAATGCTCTTGGTCGTCGCGCGGGCTTTCAGGTCGGAACCTTTCTGGGCATGTGCGGCGCAGCGGTATGCAGCCTGGCGATGTACGTTGCCAGCTTCTGGCTGCTGTGCGCCGGCATGACGGTCATGGGCATGTACACGGCGTTCGGAAAGTACTATCGATTTGCGGCGGCGGATGCCGCCCACCCGGATTTCAGGGCCAAGGCGATTTCGTTGACGCTTGCCGGGGGCATCGTGGGCGGCATCTTTGGCCCCGAAATGGCGAAACGCACCACCACCCTGTTCGCCGACCAGGTCTACCTCGGCTCGTACCTGTCGCTGATCCTGGTGTGTCTGCTGGCGACGTTGCTGCTTACGCGCCTCGATATTCCCAAGCTTTCGGATCACGAGCGCCAGGACTCGGGCCGGCCGCTTGGCGAGATCATGCGCCAGCCGGTGTTCATCGTCGCGCTGCTCGCGTCGATGCTCTCTTACGGCATCATGAATCTGATGATGACGTCGACCCCTCTTGCGATGCGCGCGCATGACCACCACTTCAACGATGCCGCGTTGGTGCTGCAATGGCACATGATCGGGATGTACGGGCCATCGTTCTTCACCGGCTCGCTCATTCACCGATTCGGCGTGCTGAACATCATCCTCGCCGGGATCGTGCTGCTGTTTCTGTGCATTGTCCTGGCGCTGGCCGACACCGGACTGCTCAATTTTTGGGCCGCGCTGTTTCTGCTCGGCGTGGGCTGGAATTTCATGTATGTCGGCGGCTCGGCGCTGCTCACGGAGTGCCACGCGCCGAGCGAACGCGCCAAGACCCAGGCGGCGAACGACTTCATGATCTTTGTGACGATGGCGATATCGTCGGCGTCCTCCGGCATCCTGCTCAACAAGAGCGGCTGGCAGGCTGTCAACTACGGGTCGATACCGTTCCTGGTGCTCGCGGCGACGGCGACGCTGTGGCTGATGTGGCAACGGCGCGCCGCCGCTACGGCATGCCTGACTCAGCCTCAGCGCGGGGGCGGTGGCGGGGGAGGCGGCGGCGCGTAAGCAGCGGGGGGCCGCTGCGGGGAGGATGCGTAGCGCCCGGACACCGGGACCTTGTGGCCTTTCGCGTACATGCACTGCGTGTAGCCGACATCGTAGCGCTGCTGCGCGGTATAGGCCGAGGCTCCCGCAGCGCCCGTTCCAGCAAGGGAGCCCACCAGCAGCCCGGTGCCGGCACCGACGGCTGCGCCGCGGCTGTTGCCGCCGATGGCGGCGCCCGCCAGGGCGCCCACTGCCGTGCCCACTACAGCGCTTTTCACCGCGCTATCGCTGGCGGCCTGATCGGCGGTGGTTCCACCGACTTGCGCGCTGGCAAATTGCCTGCACTCGAAGTCGTCGGCACGGAACTGGTCAAAGCTTCTGCCCGTGCCCGGCAGCGTCATGACGCTCGGGCCGCTGGGCACGGTTGCGCACGCGCCCAGCATGAGGAGCGCCACAAGGGGTGAGAAGCGCAAATGGTATCTCATGGTCATGACCTATGAACCGGGCTGCGGCTGCGGCACCACACGCTGCCAGCCTCCTGGACATTGCTTGACGTAGGGGTAATAGGTTTTGGCGTCGGCACAGTAATACCAGTAGGATTGGGACTGCTCGGGCGCCGGCTGCGCGTCGCCGCGCTCAACGTATACCGGCGGTGAGGATGGAACCGCGACTACCGGCGGATAGTAATAAGGGGGATAGTAATAATAAGGAGGCGGGGAATACCAAAAAGCCGGCGCCCCTATGAACACCCCGAAGCGCACGTGCCCGCGACCGTGAGCCAATGCCGCCCCGCTCGCCATGATTCCCAACAAAATCACGACCAACGCCAACATCGTTCTTGTCGACTTCATCATCGCATCCTTCTTGCGGAAGAATACTACACATGAGACTACCAGAATCGGAACCATCCTGCGGTAACAAAGTGTTACAAAGTGTGACACGCGCCGCGGGGCCGGGCGGGCATTGTAGCGTGTTGATTTACCAGGCAACCGATTCCACAAGTTACAGGGACGGCACCGTCCGCCCCCCTATTCTGGCACCGCGACACCGCCCTGACGCCGCACCGTGCGGATGTCAGAGGATGAGCATGACGCGGTAGTCATTCACGTTGGTGCGCGTCGGGCCGGTGACCACGAGTTCGCCGATGGCGCTGAAGAAGCCGTAGCCGTCGTTGTTTTCCAGCAGTTTTCCGGCATGGAGCTTTTTTTTCTGCGCACGCGACAAGGAATCCGGCATGAGCATGGCGCCGGCGTTGTCTTCCGAGCCGTCGATGCCGTCCGTGTCACAAGCGAGCGCGCATATACCCTCCGCGCCATTCAAGTCGATTGCCAGCGAGAGCAGGAACTCGGCACAGCGCCCGCCGCGACCGTTGCCGCGCACGGTGACCGTGCATTCGCCGCCCGAGATCAGCGCGACTGGCGGCTCCCACGGCAGCCCGTGCTGCTTAATCTCGCGCGCGAGCGCGCCGTAGACCTTGGCGACTTCGCGCGCTTCGCCGGTGACGGAATCGCCGAGGATGGCGGGGTGAATGTCGTGGCCAATGAAAAACCTGGCGGCGGCCTGGAGCGACTGCTGCGCCGTGGCGATCATGCGGTTCTCCACGCGCTTGAAAATCTTGCTGCCGGGCTTGGGCGTTTCGGGAATGGCCCCCTTGGCCCCGCGCGTGAGATGTTCAACCACCGCTTTCGGCGCGGTCACCTCATAACGCTTCAGGATCTCGAGCGCGTCCTGGTAAGTGCTGGGATCGGGTGAGCAGGGGCCGGAAGCGATATGTGTCGGATCGTCGCCGGTCACATCGGAAATCACCAGTGCCATCACCGGCGCCTTGCAGGCTGCCGCGAGCTTGCCGCCCTGGATTGCGGAGAGGTGCTTGCGCACCGTGTTCATCTTCTGAATCGGCGCCCCGCAGCGCAACAGCTCCTGGGTTGTCGCCTTGAGTTCGTTCATGCTGATGCCCTCGACCGGCAGCGAAAGCAGCGCCGAGCCGCCGCCGGAGACCAGAACCAGGAGCAGGTCGTTCACCGCGAGGGTTTTCACGCGGCGGGAAATTTCCTGCGCCGCTTTCTCGCCCGACTCGTCGGGCACCGGGTGCCCTGCCTCGATAACCGTGATGCGATTCGTCAAGAGCCCGTGCTGATAGCGGGTGATGACCAAGCCGTCGAGCGGCGCATCGGCCGGCCAGTTCTGCTCCACCGCGAGCGCCATCGCGGCGGCAGCCTTGCCCGCCCCCACCACGAGCGTCCTGCCTTTGGGCGGTTTGGGCAGATGCTGCGGCACGATCTTGAGCGGGTCGGCCGCAGCGAGCGCCGCCTGAAAACTCCCGAGCAGAAGTTCGCGGTGATTCATTTACCAGGCAATGTGAAAATTGTTAGCCACAGAGATCACAGAGAACACAGAGTTCACAGATGAAAACCAAGTTCGCGGAAGCGAGTACATCAACAAGGCGTCCAAGGAATGGTCTTTCGTGTGTATCGTTTCTTTGCGTCCTTCGCGTCCTTTGCGTTGAGGCTTTTGATTGTTTTCCCTCTGTGTTCTCTGTGATCTCTGTGGCCAAGGCTTCTTGTTTTCTTACGTGAGCACAGTCTTGAGATAGCGTCCCGTATAACTCGCCTTGTTCTTCGCGATCTCCTCGGGCGGGCCTTCGGCGATCACACGCCCACCGCCGTCGCCGCCTTCGGGCCCGAGATCGATGATCCAGTCCGCGGTCTTGACGACGTCGAGGTTGTGCTCGATCACCACCACCGTGTTGCCGTGATCGCGCAGCCGGTGCAGCACGCGCAACAGCAGGTCGATGTCGTGGAAATGCAGTCCGGTCGTCGGCTCGTCGAGGATGTAGAGCGTGCGGCCGGTATCGCGCTTGGAGAGCTCAAGCGAGAGCTTGACGCGCTGCGCTTCGCCGCCCGACAGCGTGGTCGCGCTTTGACCCAATGTGATATACCCCAGCCCCACGTCGAGGAGCGTCTGGAGCTTCCGCGCGATCGTGGGCACGGCGCTGAAGAACTCGGTCGCCTGCTCGACCGTCATCTGCAGCACTTCGTGGATGTTCCTGCCCTTGTACTCGATTTCCAGCGTCTCGCGATTGTAGCGCTTGCCGTGACACACGTCGCACGCCACGTAGATGTCGGGCAGGAAATGCATCTCGACTTTCAACACGCCGTCGCCCTGGCACGATTCGCATCGGCCGCCCTTGACGTTGAATGAGAAGCGCCCCGGGCCGTAGCCGCGCTCGCGCGCGGCGGGCACGCCGGCAAAAAGATCGCGAATCGGAGTGAACAGCCCCGTGTAAGTCGCGGGATTCGAACGCGGCGTGCGCCCGATCGGGCTCTGGTCGACGTTGACCACCTTGTCGAAGAATTCGACGCCGGCGATTGCTTCGTGCGGCGCAGGCTCGACCGGGCTGCCGTAGAGATGGTGCGCCACGGCGTGATACAGCGTATCGTTGACGAGCGTCGACTTGCCCGAGCCGGATACGCCGGTTACGCACACGAAAAGTCCCGCCGGCAGTTTGACCGTGATGTTCTTTAGATTGTTGCCGGTCGCGCCGCTGATCACGAGCTGACGGTTGGGATTTGCCCGATGACGCAGCGCCGGAATCTCGATGCGGCGCCTGCCGCTCAAATACTGTCCGGTCAGCGACTCCGGATGGCCGGCGATCTGCTTCGGCGCGCCTTCGGCTACCACACGGCCGCCGTGCTCGCCGGCGCCGAGCCCCATGTCGACGATGTGGTCGGCGCTCATGATCGCCTCGTGGTCGTGCTCGACCACGATCACCGAGTTGCCGATGTCGCGCAGGCGTTTCAGCGTATCGAGGAGGCGCGCGTTGTCGCGCTGATGAAGGCCGATCGAAGGCTCGTCGAGCACGTACATGACCCCGGTCAGGCCGGAGCCGATCTGGCTTGCCAGCCGGATGCGTTGCGCTTCACCCCCCGAGAGCGTGTCCGCGGAGCGCTCGAGCGAGAGGTAATCGAGCCCCACGTTGTTGAGAAACCGCAGGCGGCTGACGATCTCGCGGATGATCTTGTCGGCGATTGCTTGTTTCACGCCCGAGAGCTCGAGCGTCTCGAAGAGGAGAATGGTCTGGGCGAGGGGCAGCGCGCTGATCTCGTAGATGGTCCTGCCGGCGACCGTGACATGACGCGCCTCGCGCCGCAGCCGCGTGCCATTGCATTCCGGGCAGGACTGGGTGTTCAGATACTTCGCGAGTTCCTCGCGCACCACGATCGAGTCGGTCTCGCGGTAGCGGCGCTCGAGATTCGGGATCGCGCCTTCGAAAGCGTGCTCGCGCACGAACCTGTTGCCGCGCTCGCCGATATAGATGAAACGGATCTTGTCACGCCCCGAGCCCTGGAGCACCACGTTCTGCACGGCTTCGGGCAGCTCGTTGAACGGCGTTTCGATGTCGAAGCCGTGGTGGCTCGCGAGGCATTGCAGCATCTGGAAGTAGAACTGGTTGCGGCGGTCCCAGCCCTTGATGGCGCCCGAAGCGAGCGACAGATCGGGGAAGGCGACCACGCGTTTGGGATCGAAGAAACCGATCGTGCCCAGTCCGTCGCAGCGGGGGCAGGCGCCCATCGGGTTGTTGAACGAGAACAACCGCGGCTCCAATTCCGGCAGCGAATAGCTGCACACCGGACACGCGAACTTCGCGGAAAACAGGTGCTCCGTCCCTCTTGTTTCGCGTGAGCGATCCGATATCTCCCCTCTCCGTTCCCTCATCCCTGACCCTTCTCCCGAAATGGGAGAAGGGGAACTCGAGCCTACCCTCTCCCGCTCCGGGGAGAGGGGCCGGGGGTGAGGGCTGGAGGGGCCGGGGGTGAGGGCTTCTTCGGCATCCAGTTGCAGCGCGATTACTCTCCCATCGGCGTGCTGCAATGCCGTTTCAAACGATTCGGCAAGCCGCTGCTTGGCGTCCGGCCGCACTCTAAGACGGTCGACGACAACCTCCACCGTGTGTTTCACGTTCTTATTGAGCTTGGGCAGTTCGTCGATTTCGTGGACCTTGCCGTCGATCCTGAGCCGCACGAAGCCCTGCGCGCGCAGTTCGTCGAAGAGCTCGGCTTGCTCTCCTTTGCGCCCCACGATGAGCGGCGCGAGGATCATGAGCCGCGTGTCCTGGGGCAGCAACAGAACGTGGTCGACCATCTGCGACACCGACTGCGCCGAGAGCAGGATGTTGTGCTCGGGGCAGTGTGGGTCGCCGATGCGCGCGAACAGAAGCCGCAGGTAGTCGTGGATTTCCGTGATGGTTCCAACGGTTGAGCGGGGATTGTGGCCGGTTGCCTTCTGCTCGATCGCGATCGCCGGCGACAGGCCATCGATCAGGTCGACGTCGGGTTTTTCCATCAATCGGAGAAACTGCCGGGCGTACGCCGAGAGCGATTCGACGTAACGGCGCTGACCCTCGGCGTAGAGCGTGTCGAACGCGAGGGAGGACTTGCCGGAACCGGAGAGCCCGGTGATCACGATCAAGCGGTTTCTCGGCAGATCGAGGTTGATGTCCTTCAGATTGTGCGTGCGCGCGCCGCGAACGCGGATCAATTCGGCGGTCCTCGCGGGAAGCTCCGGGCCCGGCGCGTGCAGCCGTATGACGGACGATTGCTGGTTGGCGGACAAAGTGTGGGACGAGAACGATGTGAAACCTGTTAATATACCCCACTTTGGCGTCGATTCCCAACCCGCTCATCCCCGTTTTATCCATGCCCCCCAGCGAGAAGATGAGCGCCCAGGAACTGCGCGCGAGCATCGGCCTGTCGAGCATTTTCGGGCTCCGCATGCTGGGCATGTTCGTCATTCTGCCGATATTCGCGATCTACGCCGAGCATCTTCCGGGCGGCGGCGACCTCACCCTCGTCGGGTTCGCCATCGGCGCTTACGGACTCACGCAGGCCATTCTGCAGATTCCATTCGGCTGGTGGTCCGACCGCTACGGCCGCAAGACGGTGATCTACATCGGCCTGGCGATTTTCGCAGTCGGAAGTTTCGTCGCCGCGCTCGGCATTGATATTTACGTGGTGATTCTGGGGCGCGTGCTGCAGGGCGCGGGTGCGATTGCGGCGCCGGTAATGGCGCTCGCCGCCGATCTGACGCGTGACGAGCACCGCAGTAAAGCGATGGCGATGATCGGCTCGACCATCGGCGCGACGTTCGCGCTGTCGCTGATCGCGAGCCCCTGGCTCGACCGGATGATCGGGGTGCCGGGCATATTCGCTCTGACCGGCGCGCTGGCGCTTGCCGCCATGCTGGTGGTCTATGGCGTGGTGCCTGCGGAATCGGCCGTGCCGCATCGTCATGAACGGCAGCCGCGCGGTCGCGACGACTTCTGGGCAGTGCTCAAGGATCCACAACTCATGCGGCTGAATTACGGCATTCTCGCGCTGCACGCGGTGCTGATGGCGCTGTTTATTGCCGTGCCGTTCTCGTTGCGCGCAGCGGGACTCGCCCTGGCGCAACACTGGCATGTCTACTTGCCGGTGATGCTGGGCTCGTTCGTGCTGATGCTCCCGGCGATACTCATGGCGAGGACGGCAAGCCAGGTGAAAACGGTGTTTCTCGGTTGCGTCGCCGTGCTGCTGGCCGGCCACCTCGTGATGCCGTGGCTGATGGATAGCGTGTGGTTGATCGCGTTTTTCCTCCTGGTGTTTTTCACGTCGTTCAATGTGCTCGAGGCTTGCCTGCCGTCATTGATTTCGCGCATCGCGCCTCGCGGGGCCAAGGGCACCGCGATTGGCGTCTTTACCAGCGTACAGTTCTTTGGCGCCTTCCTCGGCGCGGCGGCCGGCGGTTTTCTCTACGGGCGCTGGGGCGGCGCGGGCGTTGTCATCTTTGGCGCGGTGTTGCTCGTTATCTGGCTTATACTTGCGGTCGGTATGAAGGTGCCCGCTACCCTCAGCACCCGCGTCTATACTATCCCGGAACTCGACCGCGACCGGGCGGACGGTCTCACGGCGCAGTTGCGGACGTTGCCGGGGGTGCACGAAGCGCGCGTGGTCGCGGGCGAGCGCCGCGCATATCTGAAGGTGGACAGCGTGGGATTTGACGAAGAGAATGTACTCAAATTAATCGCAGGGGAAATAAGAACGGGTGATTTGGCGACTAAGTGATTTGGTGATCAAGCGATTAGTTAAGCACCCAGTCACTCAGTTACTCAATCACTTAATCACTTAATGGCTCGTTTTCAGGAGCTCTTGAATGGCCTCAATCAACAAGGTTATTCTGATCGGCAATCTGGGACGCGATCCCGAGGTGCGTTACCTGCCGGACGGCGGCGCGGTCACCAACATCAGTGTGGCGACCACCGACACGTGGAAAGACAAGAGCGGCGAAAAACAGGAGCGCACCGAATGGCACCGGGTGGCGTTTTTCGGGCGGCTCGCCGAGATCGCCGGTGAATATCTGAAAAAGGGCAGCCAGGTCTACATCGAAGGCTCGTTGAGAACCCGCAAGTGGCAGGACAAGGATGGCCAGGACCGCTACACCACCGAAATCGTCGCCAGCGAGATGAAGATGCTCGGTTCGCGCGGCGGCGGTTCCGAGCCGATGGAGCGCGAACCCGCTCCCGCCGCTGCCGCCGCCGCTCCCGAAGGCGGCGGCGCGAAGCCCCAGGGAAAGAAGGGCGGCGCGTTTGACGA
>MERG01000441.1:22424-23217 GCA_001771985.1 Betaproteobacteria bacterium RIFCSPLOWO2_12_FULL_62_13
AGCGGTGATCAGACGCAGGGCGGCAGCTTGACCGCCGCTGAAAGGCCTGCGCCGGGATCGTTGAGACTTCTCCGCTTGCCGCTCACCATCATTCGCCGGCATTCATCCAGGGTAAGCTCTCTCTCTGTTACGTCTATCTCAGTCACCCGCGGTTCTGCCGCGCTCGTAGGTCTGCAGGCTGCACAGCGCAGCGCGCAGCAGCGGGGTCACGAGGCCCCGTGCTTTTCCCCGCCGCAGCATATCGCCGACGATGTGTTCTCCTTCGATGGCTCCGCCGCGTTCGATGTCACGCAGCATTGAGGCGGTGAAACCCGAGCCGCGCTCCGTAAGCAGGTTCAGGTAACGCGCCATCGCCTCGGCGCGCGGCGGGTGGCCTGAGGCGGCGGCGACCTTGCGGCATTCCTCGAGCATGTCCCGCATCAACGCTTCGCCATCCTCGGCGCGCATGATGGCGCCCACGCTCGCGCGCATCAGGCAGGTCATGCCCGCGAGGGTGGCGAGAAACACAAACTTCTCCCACAGTTCGAGATTGATGTTATCGGACAGGCGCGAGGTGAAGTTCGCCTTGGCGCAGAGTTGCGCGAAAGCTTCGCAGCGTGGCGAATGTCCGCCCGAGCGCTCGCCGAAGGCGAGCACGTGAAAATTTCCAAGATGCTGGATTTCACCGTCCCGCGTCAGCGTGACCGCGATCTGAGCAAACCCGCCCAGCACGTGCGCCGCGCCGAAGTTCTCGGACAAAATGTCGACGTGTCGCAGGCCGTTCAGCGTCGGCAGAATCGCCGTGTGCGGTCCC
>MERG01000442.1:0-717 GCA_001771985.1 Betaproteobacteria bacterium RIFCSPLOWO2_12_FULL_62_13
AGTTCCAGGCAAGCCGGCGCACCGTCGAAGAGAAGAAGCGCCCGGTGGATGCGAGCCTCAAGTCGGCGCGTGAGCGGCATTCCGGCAGCGAGCACTCGATTGCGCGGGCGCGAGCCCGGCTGACGGCGCTCGCCGGCGAACTGGAGGCGGTCGCGCGGGAGATCGAATCGCTTCAGTCGGTCCCGAGCGCGGAATCCGCTGCGAAGCTCGCGGCCGGCCAGGAACGACAGGCGCGCCTGCGCACCGAGCAGGGCGCCACGAGCGATACCCTGGTGGCGGCCGAGGCGGAGCTGCCGGGCCTGGCGGCCGAGGTGGCGCGGCTGCAAGGCGAGGCCGAGCGCTGCGCGGCCGAGATCGCGGCGATCGACAGCGAGCGGAACGCCATCATCGCGCGGCTTGACGGTGAGCTCGGCTGGATTCGAGGCGAGCTGCAAACCGCGACGCAACAGGGCCGAACAGTCGGCAAGGAGCAATCGAACCTGTACCGGCAACTGGGACAAGCGTTGTATGAATCGAGCATCCGCGCGCCAGCGCTCGCCGGCGCGGTCGAGCGGGTCGCGACGATCGATACGGCGCGTGCCGAGACCGAATCTCGCCTGCAAGTTTCGCTGTCCGAGACCGGGGCGCTCCCCGCCGGGACGATGCCCAGGTTCTGGGGCGTGGTCGTCGGCGTACCGCTGCTTGTCGCCGCGGTCGGCTTCGGTTCGTATGCGCTCG
>MERG01000442.1:723-15121 GCA_001771985.1 Betaproteobacteria bacterium RIFCSPLOWO2_12_FULL_62_13
GTTACCCACCCAGCCCCGCACCAACTTCGTCCACGGTCTCCCCGCCCGCCCGCATCGACGTGGAAGCCGAGAAAGACCGGGCGGTACAGCGCTTCGTGCAAGCCGGCAAAGGGAGCGACGAACAGACGCGGCGCAGCGCCGTTGCAATCCTGAGGGAAGATCTCCTGACGATGGGCGCGACCGCCGACCCGGCGCATCTGCCGACGCTCGCCAAGGTTCTGCGCAGCGACGCGCCAGAGCTGCGCGCGGCCGCCGCCGATGCCATGGGCATGATACGACCCACCACCGCCGAGACCGAGGCGCTCGCGCGCCTGCTCCAGGACCCCGCCGCCCCGGTCGCCGAGGCGGCGCGGCGGGCATTGGAGGCAAGCGCCGACCCGGCTGCACGCGAGCTCGCGGCGAAGGACCGCGCAACGAAAGAATAAGGCGAAGTCGCACCTTCTTACCGCTAGTTCTGCGCGCCCGCGTGACCCACCACGTCCTCGATAGCCGCAACCAGCCGACCGTCGACCGGGCGACGCCCGCCAACGCACACGCCCGACGGACGCTCAATGCCCGGCGGTCGTGCCCCCCGGCTGCCGGCTTACGGCTTGGCGGCACAGATTTCGGTGGGGCTGACGGCAGCAACCAATTCCTGTTTGAATTGTCCCGCTCTTGCGGCTAGGATATTAACAGGCGCTTGTCTCCATCCGCCGATCTCACCGAGGGAGGTTACACATGGCTGCCAGAAAGAAAGCAAAATCCAAAGGAACGCGCAGGAAGGCGCCGGCAAGAAAACCGGCAGCCCGGAAAAAGGCCGTACAGGCCAAGAAAAAGGTCATAGCGAAGAAACCCGCCGTCAAGCGCGCGGTGGCGAAGAAGAAGGCCGCAGCCCGGAGCGCGGCAGCGACAAAGAAGCCGGCCCGACCAGCGCCGGCCCGACCAGCGCCGGCCCCCAAGGCACGACCGGCGAGCCCGTCCCCGCAGCAGGTCAAACGCGCTGCTCCAGCCAAGCCTGTCGAGGCGGCGGCCCGGCCAACGCCAGCCCGCAAGCCACGGCCGGCAAGTCCGCCCCCGCAGCCGGGCGAACGCCCTGCTTCAGCCAAGCCTGCCGAGGCGGCTCCCCGACCGGCGGCGGCCCGCAAGCCGCGACCGGCAAGTCCAGCCCCGCAACCGGCCGAACCGGCCGTTTCCGCGAAGCCCGCGGAGGCGCCGGCTCCCCTGGCAGGCGAGGAGCGCGTCGGGATCGTGACGCACTACTACAGCCACCTTTCCGTCGCTGTGGTACGGCTCGAGTCGGGCAATCTGCACGTGGGCGACACCATTCATGTCACGGGTCATACGAGCGACTTCCGCCAGCGGGTCGAGTCCCTGGAGATCGAACACCAGTTCGTCCCGGAAGTCAGCGCGGGACAGGAATTCGGCCTGAAAGTGATCTCGCACGCGCGCGAGCACGACGTCGTGTACAAGGTGCTTGCGCCGCAGTGACGGAGGTTCTTCGACGGCCTGTCAGGGGTTGACCGGCGTTGCCGGCGGCAGCGCCGCGCCTTCTTCTTCGGCGACCTTGCGCAGCAAGTCGGGGTAGTCGCTGATGATGCCCTCGACTCCGAGGGCCAGCATGCGCCGAATGTTGGCTTTGTTGTTGACTGTCCACACCACGATTTTCAGGCCGAGGGCGTGCGCTTCGCCGACGTTCTCGCGCGTCACGTCGCCGTAGTACGGTGACCACCCCGCGCCGCCCGCCGCTTTCACCATACGCGGGATCGAGCCGCCGAAGTCTCTGACATGCAATCCCGCTGTCCATGGTGATTCAGCCTGGCCGGCGAGGATATTGCCGGTGGAGTTTCGCTGGTCGCTGAGATAGACGGTCGGAATCTCCGGCGCCTCCTTCTGCACCACTTGCAGCGTGCGCCAGTCGAAGGACTGAATCGTCACGCGCTCGGCCATGTTTTCCTGGCGTACGAGGGCGATGAGCCGGCGCGCGAAATCCTCAGGCGTAGTCGTGCGCCCGGGATGGAGCGGCGAAATCTTGGTCTCGATGTTGAAGCGCACGGCATCGTTCGCGGCTTTGCGGGCGAGCGCGAACACCTCGGCGAGCCGCGGGATGCGTGTGCCGTCAAGCGCCTTTTGTTTCAGAAAGCGCACGGCATAGGCGGAACCCGGTTTGATGCGGCCGACGTCGTAACGCTCGAGTTCGTCGTAGGTCAAATTCCAGATCGGGGGACCTTCCTGTTGCAGCCATTTGCCATCCGGGCCGCGCGTGATGTCGGGATTGAGCGCCGGGTCGTGGCTCACGACCACGATCCCGTCGCGGGTGATGGCGCAGTCGAGTTCGAGGGTGGTGACGCCGATCGAAAGCGCGCGCGCGAACGCGGGGAGCGTATTCTCGGGCATGAGACCGCGCGCGCCGCGGTGGCCCTGCAGGTCGAGGCTGTAGGCTGTTGTCGTCATCAAGAGACCCGCCAGCGAGCTTACCGCAAATGCTTTTCCAAAGTTCTTGCAGCCGCCGATAAACGCCGACGCGACGTGGATCATGTCTTAAGTGATTAAGTGATTGGGTGATTGAGTGATTGAGTGATCTGCTAACGCGCCAGGACCGCTCACCAACCAATCACTTAGTCACTGAATCACTAAATCACTCATCTTATCTGCGCTCGTCGCCGCGCGGGCCGGCCTACTTCTCGATGCCGACTACCAACTCCATCAGGCGCCAGCCGCTTTCGGTTTTCACGAAGCAGGCGCGGTGCTCGACCGGGCTGCGGATCTGTTCCTCGGGAACAAAACCATCGACTTCCTTGAGCTTGATCTTCACCCACTTCTGCTTTGCCTCCGGCGCCTGATCCGTCACTTCCCAGTCCGGGACCGGGACGATGTCGTATGAGAGCGTGGCGAGCGTGGCGGATTCCGAGGAGGGTCCAGCCTTGACCAGCACTTCCCTGCTTATGATTGCGCCGTGGTCGAACGGATCGATGTCCTCGGGCCACTTCACGGCGACGTACGGCGCGCAGAGCTGGCGCGGCCCCTTCTCCGGCTTCAACCACGCGCTGCCCAGGAACAGCGCCGCCGACAGCTCGCGCCACACGGGGCTCTCTTCCGCATCGAAATCCCATTGCTTGCGGAACGCGGCCACGCCGCGCGGGGAGTCCAGGCTGTTGCGAATGTTGCGGTCAACAATGGACAACACGAATTTCCGGTCGCGTTTGGCGAGCGCGTTGACCAGCCGGTTCCTGAAGTTCACCCACGACGGGTCCTTCCCGGCCTCATCGATCGGCAGCAGTTTTGATTCTTCCGCTTTCTGCTGCGCGCTCACAGGGAATGCCACGGTGAGACACAGGCAGACGCAGGCGAACAGCCTCAACCCCATCTTCGCTCCGGGCTACCTGCCCGTGAATTTGCCCGGCCGTTTTTCGAAAAACGCGGCAAGCGCTTCGGCGTGATCTTCGGTCTTGTGGCAGATCGCCTGAAGGGCGGAACACATGTCGAGATGCTCGGACAGCGCTTGACTTTGCGCGAGCTTGAGCAGGCGCTTGGCGTAGCGCAGCGTCTGCGGCGGCTTGGCGCCGAGCGTCTGCGCGATCTCTTTGGCGCGCGTGAGCAACCGTTCCGGTTCAGTCACTTCAAGCAGGATCCCAAGCTCTCTCGCTTCCTGCGCTTTGATGGTGCGCCCGGTGAAAGTGAGCTCCGCGGCGCGCTGATAGCCCACGAGCCGCTGCAAGAACCAGGCGCCGCCGTCCCCAGGGATGATCCCGAGGTTGATGAACGTTTCGCCGAATTGCGCGTTGGCCGAGCCGATACGCAGGTCACACATGCACGCCAGGTTGAAACCGGCGCCGATGGCGGGGCCGTTGACCGCCGCCATCACCGGAATCTCGGCGTCTTGCATGGCGAGCGGGATGCGCTGAATTCCGCGGCGATAGTTCTTGTGCACTTCGAGTACGCTGGCGCTACTTCGCTCGCGCATCAGCTTCAGGTTCCCACCGGCGGAAAATGCACTGCCCCCCCCGGTCAGGATCAAGATTGCCACGTCCTCGCTCCGGTTGGCCCAATCAAGGGTGTTCACGATGTCAGAAATCAGCTCGGTACCAGTGAGCGTGTTGCGCACGTCATCGCGCTGGAAAGTGAGCAGCGCTATACGGTTGTCGACGTCGAGCACCGAGTCTCTTAGTTGCGGAAGGTTCATCGTCGTTCCTTGCATACAGGATAAGGCAATTGATGTGGCAGCGCCGCCGAGCCTTTAGTATCATACCCTGAGATAGAGGGGGACATCATCCATGAATTCAATTGGGCGCACACTGATGTTGGTTTGCCTGTTAAGCGCAGCGCATTTTCAGGTCGCGTTCGCGCAGGGCGAGTCATCGGCCGCGAAGTATCCAGAAAGAGCGATCCGCTTTATCGTCCCGTTCCCGCCCGGTGCGGCAAACGACCTTCTTGCCCGCGCCGTTGGGCAAGGACTCTTCGAGCGTTGGGGCCAGTCGGTGGTTATCGACAACCGTGGCGGCGCTGGCGGCACGCTCGGCGCGGCGATCGCCGCGAGAGCCACGCCCGATGGCTACACGATCGTAATAGTGCCGGCTACTCACGCGATTAACGTGACGCTCTACGCCAAGCCGCTATACGATGCAGTCAAGGATTTCGCTCCGATCATTTTGATTGCGACCGGCCCATACATGCTGGTGGCTGGTCCGTCGGTTCCGGCAAGATCCGTTAAGGATCTGATCGCACTCGCCAAAGCCAGGCCGGGGCAGCTCAATTACGGGTCAGCGGGGACTGGTAACGCGACGCATCTTATCGGTGAACTCATGAAAAGCATGGCGGGCATCGAAATCACGCATGTTCCGTATAAGGGCGTGAGCCCGGCACTCACCGACGTTATTGCCGGCCAGGTGCAAATGATGTTTGGCAGTATCTCCGCCACGAACCCTCAGGCGAAGGCCGGTAAGGTGCGTGCGCTCGCGGTGACGAGCGCGAAGCGCTCGGCCGCGGCGCCCGAAGTGCCGACGCTCGACGAGGCGGGAGTCCCCGGATTTGACGCAGTCGGATGGTGGGGCGTTCTCGCGCCTGCTGGCACACCGGCGGAGATCATTTCGAAAGCAAACCGCGAGATCGCAGCGATCATCACCGACCCTGGGATGCAACAGTGGCTGAAAGGCCAAGGCTTCCAGCCCGCGGGCGGCAGCCCGGCGCAATTTGCTCAATTTATCAAGACCGAGATCGTCAAATGGGGAAAACTGGTGAAAGCGTCAGGCGCGCGGCTGGATTGACTGGGGAGAACCGGCGGTGGCGTGCAGGCTCAATTCGACAGGGAGAGACGATGTCCATAGACTTGTCAGTGACACGCCCGGCGGCTTTCGCGGAGAAGCGGCCGGCGCGCTTTCAGGGCAGGTGAGCGATGATCGAGCCTCGCTATCCACTGCAAGGGGTGACGGTGGTCGATCTTGGGCAGATCTACAACGGCCCCTACGCAACGTTTTTGATGGCAATGGCCGGGGCACGAGTGATCAAGATCGAGCCGCGCGACGGAGAATCATTGCGTCACCGCACCCTGATCGGCGGCGCGGCACTGCCCTTTGCGATGCTCAATTCCAACAAGCTTGCAGCCACGCTCAATCTCAAAAGCACGCGCGGACGCGAACTGCTGATTGAGATGGCGCGCCGCGCCGATGTGCTGCTCGAGAATTTCGTTCCCGGCACGATGGAACGCCTCGGGATAGGCTACGAAGTGCTGCGCCAAGCGAACCCACGGCTCATCTACGCTTCGGGCTCCGGCTTCGGGCGCACGGGGCCGTACCGCGACTACCCGGCAATGGACATCACGATACAGGCAATGTCTGGCGTGATGAGCGTCACAGGTTTTCCCGACGGGCCCCCCACCAAGGCCGGGCCGGCGCTGTGTGATTTTTTCTGCGGCACACACCTGTACGGTGCGGTAGTGACCGCGCTCTACGAGCGCGAGCAAACCGGGCACGGGCGTTTGGTCGAAGTGGCGATGCTGGACGCAGTCTATTTTTCGCTGTCTTCGAGCCTCGGTCTCTATTTCGGCTCGGGCAGCTACGGCGGCCCAATCAAGTTTCCACAGCGCACCGGCAATCGCCACAGTGGACTCGCCGCGGCGCCCTACGGCGTCTATCGCACCGCAGACGGCTACGTTACGATACTTTGCGCGAATAACACCCACTGGAAGTCGCTGCTGAAGGCGATGGATCGGGAGGACTTGCACCAGGATGCGCGGTTCGGGACACCCAAGAAACGCGCGGCCCATGGCGAGCAAGTCGATGAAATCGTCGGCGCCTTCGCCATACGCTTCGGCCGCGACGACCTGTTCAAGCTGCTGCTCAAGCATCGCGTGCCCTGCGCGCCGGTACGCGATCTCGCCGAAGTAACCAATGATCCGCACCTGCATGCGCGCGGGATGCTTCAATGGATAGAGCACCCGCAGTACGGACGCATCGCGCTGGCGCACAGCCCGCTGCGCTTTGACGGCGTGCCGCTTATGCAAATTGTGCCGAGCGCGAAGCTCGGCGAGCAAAACGCTCAGGTATATTCCGGCTGGCTCGGTCTGTCGCAAGCGGAGTTCGAACGGCTGCAGAAGGAGGAAGTGATCTGATCGTTAAGAAATTCGCGGTCCTTGCCATGCTGCTCGGCGTCCTCGGGCCATCATCGACGCTGGCGCGGAGCTATCCCAGGTCGACGTTGCGAAGTGGGAAAAGGTGATCAAGCGATTGGGCATTACGGTAGACTGAAAACGTCCGCGACGGCTGTCATGGAGAATTTGAGAGCATGCGCTTCCTCCCTTGAGCGATATCGTTCATGGGGCCGCCTCCGTACTTAGATCGGGACTTGCCTTCGTGGAAAAGGCGTAAGCAATGGCGAGCGACATCCGCCGCAAGCTCGCGAAGCGGGCAGTGATAGCGCCAACCAAGATGCGATCCAGCCGGTCATTCGACTGTTGTAGTGCGTCTACAAGGAGGCAAAACAAGGGGAAGGTATTCATGTATCGTTCTGGGCCGCTTCGCTCAAGAGCCAACTCCGAGGTAACCTGGAGCCATCCCTGGCCGATTTCGCCAAGCACCATATCATCGGGAACAAATACGCCGTCAAAGAAAACGTCATTGAAGCGATGCACCCCATCCAGGAATCGAATGGGGCGGATTGTGATGCCAGGGGACGACAGATCAACGGTGAGTCCCGCGTCCTTGAGTTGAGGGAGGGTCATCCGGATTCCTTGGCTGGTCGTGATCGAGTCGATGAAGATGGAGATTCCGGTGATCACCGAAGACGGCGGCACGCTGCAGGAAATATTGGTGAAGGAGAAGGACCCGGTCGCCGAGGGTCAGGTGGTCGCCGTGCTCGAAGGTAAAGCCTGAATCGTCAATTCGTAGAACAGTAAGACATAGGGGGCACAGCGTTCCCCGATATCCGCTTGGCGTCAGGTAGCCGCCGATGCGGCAACCTGACCTACGCCGCGCGCCGCGTCTTTCCTTCCTCGCCGCCGCTCTTGGTCCGCTGTTCTTCGATGTGCCGGATCGCCGCGTCGCGCGAATCGAGCACCCGTTGCCGAGCGATGCGCTCTGCTTCCGCGCCGTCTCCGTCGCGGATCGCCTTCACGAGCCTCTGCCAGTTCTGGGCCGACTGCCGGCGGCGCTGCGGCGTCGAAAGGCCGAGCTGGCGGTAGCGCAGCGTCTGCAGGACGAGCGAATCGTGGATGGTCTTCAGCCGCTTGTTGTTCGCGGCGTGAGTGAGCAGCCGGTCGAGGCGCGAGACGGATTCGATGTACTCGTCGGCCGATCCTGGTTCCCGCGCGAAACGTGCCAGTTTCGCCACTTCCGCTTCGAGCGCCGGGACCATACGCAATCGCCCGGGATCCTCCGCGATCAACCGGTCGCGCAAGCCGTTCAATACCGCGCGAATATCGAAGATTTCCTTGACTTCGGCGATGCTCAGGCTTGTGACCTGCGCGCCGCGCCGCGGTAGTATCGTCACCAGTCCGTCTTTCTCCAGCAGACGCAGCGCTTCGCGCACCGGACCGCGGCTCACCGCGAATTCGGCGGCAACCGCCTGCTCCATGATGCGCTGGCCGGGCGCATAGGCGCCCGCCACGATGCGCTCGGACAGTCGCGCCGCGATCTGCTCGGGAAGCGACTGCGTGAGCGGCCCCGCGCTGCGCGCTTGCGCCCATTCAGCGGGGGCGGCGTTGCGCCGGCCCGCGTCCATCGGGACATTGACCATGGCGCAACGATATCGGGCTTTTGTAAGATTGTCAACAATCTTCTTGACAACAATCTGCTAAAAGCCTAGCATATCGCGAAACCGCCGCATATCCTGATGTCCCCCTGAATCGTCGCGCGCCGGGATGACGGCGAGGCTGACGTTCGCTTTCGAGGAGTTCCGAGCATGGCAAGAATCGAAGTCAAATCCGAGATCACCGGCACGGTGTGGCAGGTGACGGCGAAGCCCGGCGACAAGGTGCAATCCGGAGACACGCTGGTCGTGATCGAGTCGATGAAGATGGAGATTCCGGTGATTACCGAAGACGGCGGCACGCTGCAGGAAATATTGGTGAAGGAGAAGGAGCCGGTCGCCGAAGGTCAGGTCGTTGCCATCCTTGAGGGCTGAGGTTCCCGGGAAAGCCGATATGAGTTGGAGAGCGGAGATCGAGGAACTACGCCGTCGCCGCCAACTCGCCGAAGCGTGCGGCGGTCCGGATGCCGTCGCCAGGCATCATGCCGCAGGCAAGCTCACCGTCCGCGAGCGCATCGACCGCGTATTGGATCCGGGCTCTTTCCGCGAAGTCGGGAAACTCGCCGGACGCGGCGCTTACGACAAAGCGGGCAACCTCGTCAAATTCGAGCCGGCCCCTTATGTCATGGGGCTCGGCAAGATCGACGGCCGGCCGGTGGCGATCGGCGGCGAGGACTACACCATTCGCGCCGGCACCGGATTCGGCAGCGACCGCCGCAAAGGGGGGCAGGGCGGCTTCGTAGAGGATCTCGCCTACGAGTACCGTATCCCGCTCATCAATCTGATCGACGGCACCGGCGGCACCGTCAACACCGCCAAGCGCAAGGGGTACACTGTAGTGCCGGGCTACGGTCAGGACGGTTTCGAGCGTTCGGTCGATCTCATGGGTATCGTGCCGGTGGTGAGCGCGGTCATGGGGACGACGGCGGGCGGGCCGTCGGCACGCGCCATCCTCGCCCACTGGTCGATCATGGTGGCGGGCGCAGGCCAGATCTTCGCCGCGGGTCCGCCCGTAGTCGAGCGCGCCTTCGGCCAGAAGCTCACCAAGGAAGAACTCGGCGGCGCCAGGATTGCCGTGGACACCGCCGGCACCATCGACAATGTTGCCGAGGACGAGGAAGATTGTTTCCGCCACATCCGGCGTTTTCTCTCGTACATGCCCACCAATGTTTGGGAGCTGCCGCCGCAAGTGGCGTGTGACGATCCGGTCGACCGCTGCGAGGATGCGCTTGCCGACCTCGTACCGCGCTCGAACCGCCAGGCCTACAACATGAAGAAGCTCGTGGAGATGGTCGTTGACAACGGTTCGGCGTTCGAAATCCAGCCCACGTTCGGACGCGCCGTCATCACCGCGCTCGCGCGCATGAACGGCAAGGCGGTGGGCATCATCGCCAACAATCCGATGTTCGGCGGTATCATGGACTGCAAGGCGGCGCGCAAGCAGGGCCACTTCGTCGAGCTGTGCGACATGTTTAATCTCCCGCTCATCTTCTTCGCCGACGTCCCTGGGCTGATGGTTGGCGCCGAATCCGAGGCCGATGCTATCCTGCGCGAAGGGGTGCGCGCCCGCTACATGGGGTTGCAGGTGTGCGTGCCGGTATTCAGCGTGATCGTGCGCAAGTGCTATGGCGTCGCGGGCGGGAGCGTCATCGACCGCCGCGGTCTCAACTTCAAGATCGCCTGGCCGTCGGCCGAATGGGGCTCATTGCCAGTGGAAGGCGGTGTGAAAGCGGCGTATCGGCGCGAAATCGAGAACGCGCCCGATCCGCCGCAGCGCGAGAAGGAAATCGAGGAAGAGCTGCGCCAGCTCGCGTCCCCGTTCCGCACCGCAGAGGCCTTTGCCGTCGAGGACCTCATCGATCCGCGCGAGACGCGCCCGTATCTCTGCCGGTTCATCGACGCGCTGCAGCCGCGGCTGAAAACTCAGCTCGGTCCGAAATACAAAGCGGGTGTCCGGCCGTAAATTCTGGTGAACAGTGAATAGTGAATAGTGAATAGTGAATAGTGAATAGTAGAAGCACCAAAGCCTTTACCGTTCACCGTTTACGATTCCCTGTTCACCTTTAGGCAAGAGGAGAGCGTGACATGCCAAAGCGGGAGATCGAAGGCGACTGGGTGATGGGTTGGCCGGATCGCAAGCGGCCGGTGCTCGTCGCGGGCAAGGATTCCCAGGGGCGCGTGATCAATGGACGCGCGCCGATTACTGAACTCGAAGGGCTGATCACGCCGACCGACGCCTACTACGTCGTCAACCAGCTCGAGGTGCCGGAGCCCATCCATCCGGATGACTGGGTTCTCACGATCGGCGGCGAAGTCGGGCGGCCGATCGAGATGTCGCTCAGGGATTTGCAAAAGCTTCCGGGCCGCACGGTGCGCGCGGTGACCGAATGCGCCGGCAACGACGCGGGCTTTTTCGATTATCTGACGAAAGGCGGGAAGAAACCTTCGCGCATCAATCAGCAAGACATGCAGAGCCGCGCCGCGATGCGCGAACAGCGCGCCGTGCCTTCAACCGAGGAGATCGGCAACGAGTCGACCACGACCTGCGCCATGAGCGCCGGAGAATTCACCGGCGTACCGCTGGCGGAGGTGCTGAAGAAGGCGGGGCTTAAAGCCGGGGCCGTCTCCGTGCGTATGGAGGGGTTCGACCGCGGGCAGCCCGATCTCGCGGTGCAATACCGCTCGGTCGGCCGCTCGGATTTCAAACTGGTCGATCCCGGGGTCATCAACTACGAGAAAGGGCTGCCGCTTGAGAAGGCGCTGCACCCCGACACGCTGCTCGCCTGGTCGATGAACGGCGAGTATCTGTTGCACATTCACGGCGCGCCGGTGCGCGCGGTGGTGCCCGGCTGGTCCGGAAACTGGTGGGTGAAGTGGCTGCAAAAGATCGAGGTGCTCAACCATGTGCCGCAGTGTTACTACCAGAAGCACTACTTCGTCTACGGCAGCTCGCCCGAAGATCCCGACAAGGAAATGATTACCGCGATGGGCGTGCGCTGCATCATCATCGACCCGCTCGATGAGGATTCCCCGCTCGAGCGCGGCGCGCACAAGATTCGCGGGCTTGCATGGAGCGGCATGGGCGCCATCACGCGTGTGGAAGTGAGCCTCGACGAGGGCAGGACCTGGCGCGATGCGCACCTCGAAGAACCGCGCGAGCGTTGGCTGTGGGTGCGCTGGTCGTATCTGTGGGAAGTGGACAAGCCCGGACAGTACCGCATCATGGCGCGCGCCACCGACGAAAAGGGTCGCGTGCAGCCGCAGATTCCCTGGAACTACCAGCGCAAGCATTTCGACGGCATCGTGCCCACGGACGTCACTATTGTTTAGTGAACGGTGAACAGTGAGCGGTGAACAGTGAGTAATTATAAGCGGTCGGGCTGTTGTAAACCTCGATTGCAGGAACGTGAGTCGTGAGATCGTGAGCGTCGTAGCGGTTTGGAGACTTTTTCCTCTGTGAACTCTGTGTTCTCTGTGGCTTGGTTTTCTACATGAGCGCCATGCGCATCGTCGTCTGCGTGAAGCAGGTGCCCGATCCGGAAGCGGCCTTCAGCATGTTCAGGATCGACGAACAGGCGAAGAAGGTCATTCCGGCACCGGGGCTCCAACTGGTGATGAGCCCGTTCGACGAGCAAGCGGTGGAAGCGGCGCTGCGCATTCGCGAGCGCCACCCCGAGGCGAAGATCGCGGTAATCAGCATGGGACCCGAAACCTCGCGCAACGCCATCAAGCATGGGCTGGCGATGGGCGCGGACGAAGGCGTGCTGTTGAGCGATGCCGCGTTCGAGGATGCCGACAGTTACAGCACGGCGTGCACGCTTGCGCGCGCAATCGTGAAGCTCGGCGGCTGCGATCTGGTGTTGACCGGCCGCCAGGCCGCCGACTGGGATGCGGGCGTGGTGGGCGCCGGCGTGGGTGAATTGCTGGGACTGCCGGTGATTACGTTCGCCAAGGATGTTCAGGTGGAGAACGGGATCGTGCGCGTAGAGCGCGTGCTCGATGATGGTGCAGAGATCGTCGAAGCCTCGCTGCCCGCGCTGGTGACCGTGTCGAACGAGCTGGGCGCCGCGCGCACGCCGAATTTGCGTGAAACCATGCGCGCCGCGCGCAAGCCGATCACGGTATGGAAAGCGGCCGACCTGGGGCTCGGGGCGAACGAAGCGGGTGCCGCAGGCGCGCGCTGCGTCATCGAGCGGCTGTTCGCGCCGGTCAAGAACAACCGGTGTGAATTCGTCGCGGGATCAGTCCGGGAGCAGGCTGCTGGTCTTGTCGAACGGCTGCGCGAGGCGAAGCTCATATGAGCGGCGTCCTGTGCACGCTGGTGATCGCTGAGCTTGCGCAAGGCAGGCCGAGCAAGCTCACTTGCGAGCTCCTGGGGTTGGCACGAAATCTCGCAGGGACGACGGGTGGCGCGGTCGCGGCGGCGCTGCTGGCGAGTCACACTGACGGGATTGCGTCGGAACTCATCGCGCACGGCGCGGACCGGGTTTACGCCATCGAGCACCCAATGTTCGGCAGCTATCACAGTGAGTCGTGGGTGGGCGCTGCCGCGCAGATCTGTAAAGACGCGGCGCCCGGGGCCGTTTTGATTGGACACACCGTATCCGGCGCGGACCTCGCACCACGGCTGGCGTTTCGTTTGGGCACCGCGGTGGCAATGGGATGTGAGGGAGTATCGTTCGTTGCAGACAAGCTGGCGTTCACCCGGCCTTGTTTCGGCGGCAACGCGAGGCAGACCGTGTCGTTCAAGACGGCGCCGGCGGTGGCGACGGTTAGGGCGGGATGCTACGACGCACCGGCACCCGACCGCGAGCGCCGTGGCGAAGTGACACCGCTTGAGCAGCCGCTTGGCGAAGAAGCGCTGCGCGTGAAGGTGATCGAGCGCCGGCGTGATGCGGATGACGGTGCGCGCCTCGAGGAGGCCGCGATCGTTGTCGCCGGCGGCCGCGGCCTGAACGGTCCGGAGGGCTTCCGGCTCCTTGAGCGGCTCGCCGCGACACTGGGCGCAGCGGTGGGCGCAAGCCGCGTGCCCTGCGATCTCGGCTGGTGTCCGCGTTCGTGGCAGATCGGGCTCACCGGCAGGACGGTGCAACCGGATCTGTATATCGCAGTCGGCATCTCCGGCGCGGGGCATCATATGGCGGGCTGCGGCGGCGCCAAGGCGATCGTGGCGGTCAACACCGATCGGGAGGCTGCGATATTCAAGGACGCCCGTTTCGGCGTGGTGGGCGACTATCGCCAATTCGTTCCGGCCCTCATCGAGGAAGTACGGAAATTACTGGGTGACTAAGTGATTGAGTAATTCAGTGATTGAGTGATCAATACGCTCTTCTAGTCACTTAATCACCCAATCACTTAATCACTCAACGCACGAGGCAAAACATGGCATTTGAAGCGTTGTTGGAAGAGTATGAAGCGCGGCGCGCCAAGGCGCTTGCCGGCGGCGGTGCGGAAAAATACGCGAAGCGCAAGGCGGCGGGGATCTGGAACGCACGCGAGCGCATCGCCTGTCTGGTGGATCAGGGCTCGTTCATCGAGTCAGGGCTGTTCGGCTCTTCAGGGGTATATCCCGAACAGGCGGACGAGACGCAGACCGACGGCAAGCTCGCCGGTTACGCGAAGATCGATGGCCGCGACGTCTGCCTCGTCGTCAACGATTTCACCGTCAAGGGCGCCTCGACCAGCGCGACCAACAGCAAGAAGATCGCGCATATGAAGCGCACCGCCACCGAACGCGGTATGCCGCTCATCCTTATCGGCGAGTCGACGGGGGCGCGATTGCCCGACGCCATGGGTTCGCGCGGCATGGGACAACTCCTGGGCAACGACATCACGCAGTTCCGCCGCACCCGCGAGACGCCGATGCTCGCCGCGGCGTTTGGCCCGGCGTTCGGCTCCTCGACCTGGCTCATGTGCCAGTCGGACTTCGCGGTGATGCAGAAAGGCGCGACGATGGCGGTATCAAGCCCGCGGCTCGTTTCGATGGCGCTCGGCGAGAAGGTCAATGCCGAGGAACTGGGCGGCTGGCGGCTGCACGCGGAGGTCACCGGCCTTGCGGACCAGGTGGCTGACACCGAGGAGCAGGTGTTCGACGCGATCAAAAGGTTTCTTTCGTATCTGCCGAGCCACCACATGGAGGCGCCGCCCGACGCACCGGTGCCGGCGGGCTCGGGTGCCGATA
>MERG01000442.1:15141-17995 GCA_001771985.1 Betaproteobacteria bacterium RIFCSPLOWO2_12_FULL_62_13
CTGCCCGAGAGTCGCACCCAAGTCTACGACGTCCGCAAGGTCATCCGCTGCGTCGTCGACAAGGACACGATGTTCGAACTGAAGCCGCGCTTCGGCAGGAGCGCGGTGACGGCGCTCGCGCGGCTCGGGGGAAAAAGCGTCGGTGTCGTCGCCAACAATCCGCTGTACCGCGGCGGCGCGCTTGACGCAGACGCCTGCCGCAAGATCGTGGATTTCCTGGTGCTGTGCGACTCGTTCAACGTGCCGATTATATTGCTTGTCGACACGCCGGGATTCCAGATCGGCACCGACGCCGAGCGCGCCGGCGCGCCGGGCAAGATCATGAACTTCATGAACGCAATGACGCTGGTCACGGTGCCGCGGCTGTCGGTGATCGTTCGCAAGAGCTACGGGCGGGCCTACGTGTGCATGGGCGGGGGGCGTCACTCCGACGATGTCTCGGCATGGCCGACAGCGGAGGTGAGCTTCATGAGCCCTGAGTTCGCGACCAAGATCGTGCACGGCGTGGGTGTCGGCGAACCCGGCTTCGAGGAGGCGCTGGCCAAGATCCGCCAGGGTGCGGACGTATGGGGGCTCGCGTCGGTTTACGCCGCGCAGGCGGTAATCCGGCCGGAGCAGACGCGCGACTACCTGATTCGCATGCTCGACGTCTACAAGCTGCGCATGACCAGGGGCGTCGGGCAACACCTGATGCGCACCTGGCCCACCAGTTACTGAAATTTGGCCACAGAGAGCACAGAGAACACAGAGAAAGATCATCAAAAGCATGAACGCGAAGGACGCAAAGGAATAATAGGGAACACATAAGACTGCTTCCGCTTCAGAAAAAAGGTCGGGATGGGCGTGGTTGAAATCTCTGTGATCTCTGTGTTCTCTGTGGCTGTTGTTGTTTTTCAAGGACGGAAATGTTCAAGAAGGTCTTGATAGCAAATCGGGGAGCGGTGGCGGCGCGGGTGCTGCGCGCGCTCTACGAGCTCGGCATCAAGTCGGTTGCCGTATATTCCGAGGTCGATTACGGCGCGCCATACCTGGAGATGGCGGGCGAAACGCAGCCGCTTGGCCCCGCGCCGGCGCGCGAGAGTTATCTCAACCAGGATAAATTGATCGAGGTGATCAAGCGCTGCGGGGCCGACGGTGTGCACCCCGGCTATGGTTTTCTTGCGGAGAATGCCGAGTTCGCGCAGCGCGTCATCGATGGCGGCGTGCGCTTCATCGGACCATCGCCCAAATGGATCGATGCCATGGGTCACAAGACCCGGGCACGCGAGCTTGCGGCACAGCACGGCATACCGATGTCGAAGGGCTCGGGGGTATTGCCGGAGGAGCCTGACGCGATTCTCGCCGCCGCGCGTGCGATCGGCTTCCCGGTACTGGTCAAGCCCGCGGGCGGCGGTGGCGGAATCGGCATGCTGCCCGCCAGGGACGAGGCCGAGCTGCTTTCCGCGGTCGAGCGCTCGCGCTCGATGGCAAGCCGCGGGTTTGGCAACGCCGAAGTCTATCTCGAACAGTTGATCGAGCGCCCGAGGCACGTTGAGTTTCAGGTGCTGGGTGACACGCATGGCGCGGCGGCGCATCTTTTCGAGCGCGACTGCTCGACGCAGCGCCGCAACCAGAAGGTGATCGAAGAAGCGCCGGCGCCGGGCATCGCGCGCAGCGATGCCGAGAGCTTGGCCGCGAAGATCGCCGGAATCATGCGCAGCATGGGCTACGACAACATCGGCACGGTGGAAATGCTCTATGGCGCCGACGGATCGTTCAGCTTCCTCGAGATGAATACTCGATTACAGGTCGAACACGGCGTGACCGAGGAAGTAACAGGGGTCGATCTCGTGAAGGCCCAGATCCACTCTTCCGCAGGCGAAAAACTTGCGGATATTTTGCCGGCGAAAATCGAAGTCAAGGGACATGCCATTCAAGCGCGCGTCTACGCCGAGGACCCAAAGAATTTCTTCCCTTCTCCCGGCAAACTTAAGGTATTCCGGCCGCCTGAAGACCCGGCGTTCCGCATCGAGACCGGTTACAGCGAAGGGCGCGATGTCACGCCGCACTACGACCCCATGATCGCGAAGGTGATCGTGCACGCGGCAACGCGCGAAAAGGCGATCGACCGGCTGATCGACGCGCTGCGGGGGTTCGAGATTCAGGGTATCAAAAACAACATTCCCGCCGTGCTCAGCGTGCTCGATTCGGATCAGTTCCGGGCGGGCAAGGTGCATACCGGCCTTATTTCCGAATTGATAGGCAAGAAATCTTGAACCGCAGAGGCGCAAAGGCGCAAAGAAATCGCAAAGCCATTCAATATATGTGAAGGCATTCTTTGCGTTAACTTTGCGCCTTGGCGTCTTTGCGGTGAGGTATTTCGATAAATGAATCCATATGAGTTGATCTCGACGGCGAGGAAGCAAGGACGCACGGCGCTCGACGAACTCGCCGGGAAACAGCTCCTTGCGGCCTATGGCGTTGCGGTCCCGCGGTCGATCGTCGTCGCCGGCGCTGCCGAAGTGAACAGTGCGCTCGCCGCACTGAAGGCGCCGTTTGTTGTGAAAGTGGTTTCGCCGGACATCCTGCACAAGAGCGATGCCGGCGGTGTTATGGTGAACCTGAAAACGGCGCGCGAAGTGGAGGATGCAATCAAGACCATGATGCGGCAGCCTGTGATCGCGGCCGCGCGCATCGATGGTTTCCTGATCGAGGAAATGGTGCCCGGCGGGCAGGAGATGGTGGTGGGCGGCCTCAAGGACGCGCAGTTTGGCTCGCTCGTCATGGTCGGGCTGGGCGGAATTTTCGTGGAAGTGCTCGCCGACGTTGCGTTCCGCATCTGCCCGATCACTCGGCTCGATGCAGAGGAAATGCT
>MERG01000442.1:18010-22758 GCA_001771985.1 Betaproteobacteria bacterium RIFCSPLOWO2_12_FULL_62_13
GCGAGGCGATTATCGACGTGCTGTTCAAGGTCGGCGGAGACGGCGGACTGCTCATGAACCACGCCGACGAGATCAAGGAAGCGGACATTAATCCGCTGATCGTCTCCGAGACCGGCGCGGTTGCCGTTGACGCACGGTTCATTCTGACTTAACCGCCGATGAACGCTGACAAGACGGGTAATGGGCAATGGGTAATGGGTGATGGGAAAGAGACCCATCGCTCATCACTCATCACCCATCGCTCTGGAATTCAGCGTACGTTCGGGGCTGAGGTTGTTTGACGATGAATTCCAGCGTTATCGAGCAATTCATGCCGCTCTTCGCGCCGAAGACTGTCGCGGTGGTGGGCGCTTCGACCAAAGGCACAGCGCTGCCCAACGTATTCATCCGCCGCATCCGCGAGTTCGGCTACGAGGGCGCGATCTATCCGATCCACCCGACGGCCGCCGAGATCGACGGACTGCCCGCCTACAAGAGCCTGGGCGAGACGCCGCAGCCCGTCGATTACGCCTACATCGCGATCGCCGCGGCGCAGGTTCCGCCGCTCCTCACTGCGGCGAACGGCCGCGTACGCTTCGCGCAAGTGATCTCAAGCGGATTTGGCGAGGTCGACGAAGGCAAGGAATTGCAGGAGCAATTGGTGACAGCGGCGCGTGCGGGCGGCATGCGGCTTCTGGGTCCCAACTGCCTAGGCATCTACACGCCGCGCGGCCGGATCACATTCGCGGAAACCGGTCCGAAGGAAGTCGGTAACGTCGGAATCATTTCGCAGAGCGGCGGTCTCGGCACCGACATCATCCGCAGGGGTTTTAACCGCGGGCTGAAGTTTTCGGGGCTGATCACCGTCGGCAACTGCGCCGACATCAGCCCTACGGACATGATCGAGTTCTACCTCGCGGATCCGCAGACGAGAGTGATCGGCATGTACATCGAGACCGCGAGAGACGGGCGGCGGCTGTTCGAAACCCTGCGCGAAGCGCGCGCGAGCAAGCCGGTAGTAGTGCTCAAAGGCGGCCGCACCAGGCAGGGACTGGCAGCCGCAGCCTCGCACACCGGCTCGCTCGCCGGCGACGAGCGCGTCTGGGTGGCGCTCGCGAAGCAGACCGGTTGCGTGATGGTGGATACCCTCGACCAGTTCATCGACACGCTGCTCGTTTTTCAGACGCTTGAGCCGCGCCCGCGGCAACCGACGACGCGCATTGTGCTTTTCGGCAACGGCGGCGGCGCCAGCGTGCTCGCGACCGACTTCTTCGCGCGGCTCGGGCTCGACGTCTCGCCGTTCGGGCAACCGACCGTAGACGCGCTGGCGGCGATGAGGCTGCCGCCCGGCACCAGCATCACCAATCCCGTCGACTGCCCCGTCGGGACGCTGCAGCAGGATGACGGCCGCGTGGCGGAGAAGATTCTCGACGCGATCTACGAACGCGGCAGCCCCGACGCGCTGGTGATGCATCTCAACCTGTCGGCTTTCGTCGGCCGCACCAAGAACGAGGTGCTCGACAACCTGGTCCAGGCGGCGCTGCGCGTGCAGGAGCATCATCCCGGCAAGGCTCATTTCGTGCTGGTCTTGCGTTCCGACGGCGAGCCCAGGCTTGAGGAACGCAGGCGTGAATTCCGCGCGAGAGCAGTCGCTCTCGGCATTCCCGTCTACGACGAAATGAGCAATGCCGGCAGCGCGCTCGCGGCGTTCCAAGCGCACGAAAGGTTCCGCCACAGCAGAAGCCTGTGACGGGGCAGGCCGCATTGCAACGCGCTCTTACCGGAGGGACTATGCAGGGCAAACAGGACAATTCACCGGGTCCGCTTCAGGGCGTGCGCGTTCTCGAACTCGGCACTACGATTGCCGGTCCGTTCTGCGCCCGGCTGCTGTCGGACTTCGGCGCGGAAATCATCAAGGTCGAGTCAGCCAAGGGCGATCCGATCCGCGTCTCCGGGAAGCGGCATAACGGAAAGCCGCTCTACGCGGCAAGTCTCATGCGCAATAAGAAGCTGATCGCCATTGATCTGCGCACCGGGGCCGGACAGGACCTCGTCAGGCAGTTCGCTGCCAGGTGCGACATCGTGGTCGAGAACTTCCGTCCCGGCACCCTCGAGAAATGGGGGCTGGGCTACGATGTCTTGTCCCGGATCAACCCGGGTCTTGTGCTCGTTCGTGTCTCGGGGTACGGCCAGACCGGACCCTACAGCCAGCGGCCCGGCTACGGCGTGATCTGCGAGGCGGTCGGCGGGCTCCGGCACGTTATTGGCGATCCGGACCGGCCTCCGGCTCGCGCCAACATCGGGCTGACCGACTGCATCACCGGACTTTATGCGGCCTTCGGCGCCATGATGGCTTTGCGCCACCGCGAACGAACCGGCGAGGGCCAGGTTGTCGATACCGCGCTATACGAATGCGCATTCAGCTTCATGGAGCCTCATATTCCCGCCTATGAAAAGCTCGGTTTCATAGTGAATCGCGAGGGTGCGGCCCACACCAACAGCGTCGTGAACAACCTGTTCATCACGAGGGATGAGCAGTACGTGCACATACAGGGCTCTCAGGCCAACGGTTTCCGGCGCCTGTGTCTTGCCATGGGGCGGCCGGACATCCTCGAGGATCCGCGGTTCAACACGAGGCTCGAGCGGATCAGGCATGGCGCTGAAATCGACGCCATCGTTGCCGCGTGGGTGGGAAAACGCGATTATCCCGCGGTCGAGCGCGAACTCGGCGCCCACGACGTCACATTTACGCGAATCTACACGATGGCCGATATTTTCAACGACCCGCACTACCAGGCGCGGGAGATGCTGGCCAGTATTCCCGACGAAGATCTCGGGTCAGTGACGGTGGCAGCGCCGGTTCCGCGCCTGTCTCGCACACCGGGCTCCATCAGCAAAAGCGGCGGCCGCGTTGGCCGCGACACACGTGAAGTTTTGCGCGACGTTCTGGGTCTTGCGGCGGAAGAGATCGAGCGCCTGGAGCGTAACAACGTGATCGGCAGCAAACCGCCGGAGCCGGCGAACCAGAAAGGAGAATCGCAATGAACCCCCTGCATGAAAGACGTCTGTTACCTCTTGCAGCGCTGACGGCCGGCTGGCTTGCTGCCGCCTTCTGTGGCAACGCCGGGGCGAAGTGGAAACCGGAGCGTCCCGTTGAACTCATCGCAAGCGTAGCGCCGGGCGGCAATCAGGGCCTCACTGCCCGCGCCATTCGGGGCATCTGGCAGGAGCGCTGACCGAGCTGGGCCTCGCGAAACGGACCAACTGACATGGCAGGCGCGATCACGCAGAAGGTGAACATGGACAAGAACGAGGCGGCAGGCTGGGAACGCGAAGCCGAGGAAATCAAGCTGCGCCGCAAGTTGGCGGAAGAGATGGGTGGCCCTGAAGCCGTGCGATTGCGGCATGAAAAGGGCTTTCTGACGGTGCGCGAGCGCATCGCCGGCATCATCGATCGCGGTTCCTTTCAGGAGGTCGGCAAGCTCACCGGCAAGGGCGAGTATGACAGTGACGGCAAACTGCTCAAGGTGACGCCGGCGCCGTACGTGATGGGCATCGCCGAAATCGACGGACGCCCGGTCGCGATCGGCGGCGAGGACACGACGGTGCGCGGCGGGACGAGCTGGGGCCATGGCCGGCGCAAGGGCGGCCAGGGCGGTTTCATCGACGATCTTGCTTATTACTACCGCATACCTCTCATTCGACTGATCGACGGCTATGGCGGCGGCGTGGCCTCGGCCAAGCGCGGCTATACCGTGTTTCCGGGGCATACCAACGATCCGGGCGTGAACGTTGCCGACCTGCTGGGCGTGGTGCCGGTAGTGAGCGCAGTGCTGGGAATCGCCGCGGGCGGGCCCGCGCAACGGGCGGTGATGTCGCACTGGTCCGTGATGGTCAAGAACAGCACGATATTCGCGTCGGGGCCGCCCATCGTGGAGCGCGGCCTTGGACAGAAGGTCACGAAGGAGGAATTGGGCGGCTATCAGGTCGCCGTCGACAAGGCGGGCACCATCGATAATGTCGCTGCGACCGAGGAGGAGTGTTTTGCCATGATCCGGCGCTTCCTCGCCTACATGCCGACCAACGTCTGGCAGTTGCCGCCGGTCGTGCCTTCGGGAGACCCCGTCGACCGTCGCGAGGACGAATTGATCAGAATCGTGCCGCGCGACCCCCGTAAGCCCTACAACATGAAGAAGGCGATCGAGATGATCGTCGACCGAGGCTCGCTTTTCGAGATCCAGTCGAGCTACGGCCGGTCGGCCATCACGACGCTCGCGCGCATGAACGGCTACCCCGTTGGCGTGATTGCCAACAACCCGATGGTCGGCGGCCGCATCGACGTGAAATCGGCCCGCAAGCAGGCGCATTTCATCGAGCTGTGCGATTGTTTTCATATTCCCATCATCTTCTTCGTCGACGCGCCGGGATTCATGATCGGCAAGGAGTCGGAGGAAGCGGCGATCCTGCGCGAAGGCGCGCGCGCGATCCATGCGAAGTGCCAGGCCAGCGTGCCGATCATTTCGGTGGTGACACGCAGGTGCTACGGCATGGGCGGCGGGGTGGGCATCGACAAGTACGGACTTGATCTCAAGATCGCCTGGCCGTCCGGCGAATGGGGCTCCCTCGCGGTCGAGGGCGGGGTCCGCAGCGTGTATCGCCGGGAAATCGAGAATGCGCCGGATCCGGCGAAGCGCGAGAAGGAGCTCGAGGCCGGGCTCAAGAAAATCACCTCGCCGTTTCTGACGGCGGAAGCGTTTGCGGTGGAAGAC
>MERG01000443.1:0-8757 GCA_001771985.1 Betaproteobacteria bacterium RIFCSPLOWO2_12_FULL_62_13
CCTGGTGGGTTAACTTCCAAGAGCGTTAACGGGTCAGGTTTCGAAAGCGTTGAGGCCCTCGGCAAGCCACGCCGACCAGTCTCCGATAGATTCGAACTGCTTCAGCCAGTAGCGTTCGGTTGTTAGCACCTCGTCCTTTTTCCGCCCGCAGGGAATCCCTGACACGCCCTTAATTGATTTGCCGCCGCTGGCTCCAGCGTTTTGCCCCTGTAGAAATCAAGGGCTTCACCGATACCCGGTGCGGCATCGTCAAATTAGCATTTGAACCTCGCGATGATCCAGGAAGAGGAGCTCGAGATGAAACCGCTAGACCCGCACAAATCGGATGCGCCACTGGATCGGTTTCTGCCGTCGGTTGGCGTGGCCCCCGGAGGCGCACTCTTCGACGGGTCGCGTGCGATGCTCACCCGTCAGTGGACGCGCCGCGGCTTCCTCCGGGCGGTGGCGCTCGGTGGGGCGACGCTGGTCACAGCGCCGCTCGCCTCACCGTTCGGCGTGACATCGGCAGTCGCCGCGACCGGCGCGCAGGACTTCACCTTCGCCGTCCTTGCCGACAGTCACACCATGGGCAACAGGAACCCCGTCATGAAGCTGCGCCTTGAGGCGGCGATTCGGCAGATCAATGCACTCAACCCCGCGCCCGATTTCGTGATGTACCTGGGTGACGCGATCCACGACGGCACGCCGGAGCAGTTCAAATATTTCGCGGAAATCATCGCCGGGCTCAAGCCTCCTGTCTACTTCCTCGCCGGCGAGCACGACTGGTATCTCGACATGGGCGAGTACTACCTCGACCGCTTCATCCGGCGCCCTGCGCCCTATTATTCCTTGGACCACAAGGGCGCGCATATCATCGCGCTGCACGGCTCCAACCTGAACGATTTCTGGACCGTGCGCAGGCTCACCCCCGAAGAGCGCATGCACATCGCCGGCACCGTCAACGACATCGGCCAGGGGCCGTTCCTGCTCGGCAAGGCGCAACTCGACTGGATCGAAAAAGACCTGGCGAAAGTGCCGAAGGACACCCCGCTCCTCGTGTTCAGCCACACGCCGCTCTACCGCTATTTCCGGCCATGGAACCTGTGGATCGAGGACGCGGAAGAGATTCAGGCCTTGCTCAAGCCGTTCAAGACGGTGCAGGTGTTCCACGCCCATGTGCATCACCTGGTCGAGCATGCGATCGGCAACATCCGGTTCCACGGCGCGCTCGCCACCTCATGGCCCCACCCTTATCCCGACACCTATCATACGCTGGGGCTGCAAGGTCAGATGCCGCGTTCCAACCCCGCGAACCTGTTCGACGGGCTCGGCTGGCAGCGGGGCAAGGTCGCGGCGCGCGGCGCGGTCACCCACGAGGACATCCTCTGGACGCTCGCGCCGCCTTCGATCTCGTGACATCAGCTCGCAGGACGATCAACGACAAAGTGGAGGGCACAGCATGAAAAACGGCATGGGAAAAATGTTGCTCTGGACAGCGCTCGCCGCCGCACTCGGTACGACCTCGGCGCCACAGGCCGCGGAATCGCCGAGCGTGCATGCGCAGAGCCGCAAGATGTCGCCCGAACTCATCAAGAAAACGCAGGAAGAATCGTTGAAAGCGATCAAGCGCGGGGAGCAGTTGTGGCTGGACCGCAAACTGGGGAGCAACGGCCTGAACTGCAACGTGTGCCATCCCGACGCGGCGGCGACACACCCGGAAACCTATCCCAAGTTCAAGCAGCAGTTCGGCCGGGTGGTGACGGTCCAGGAGTTCATCAACTGGTGTATCTACGTCGCATTGCGCGGTCCCCGCCAGGAAATAGGCGGCGAGATGCTGACCGCGCTGGAGTCATACCAGGCATACAAAAACCGCGGCAACGCTCTCGAAATCGGCTTTCCCGGACCGTGAATCCAGTTTGCTCCTGACCCCACTCGCGTCAGGGTTCGCGCCCCTTGGCGCGCGCGGCCCATTGGCGGCATGATAATAGCTATGGCGTGTTACCACACAACGCGCCCTTCCCAAAGCGGAAAAGGAGATCGTCATGTCGCGCATTGTCAAACGCACCCATACCGGGCCCTACAAGCTTGTCATCGGCGGTGAGGAAAAATTTCTCTGCCGTTGCGGGCTGTCGAAGAACCAGCCGTTTTGCGACGGAACGCACAAGATTACGAGGGACGAAGAGGCCGACCGGCTGTACTGGTATGACGAGGCCGGCCAGCGGCACGAATGTTCCGAGAGCTTGCCGGGAATTCGCACCTTCTGAATGCCATGGCGATTTATGAGACCGCGATGCGATACGAGGAGTTCTACCGCTATTGACCCGGCGCCAGCGTGCAGATCCGTGAGTTGGGGTAAGCGCAGCGCACCCCAACGATCAGCCCAACGATAACGGCCGGTAACGCACGCGGTGCGGCTGATCGGCGTCGGCACCAAGGCGCCGGCGGCGGTCGGCAAGGTAGTCCGCGTAGTTGCCCTCGAACCACACGACCCGGCTGTCGCCCTCGAAGGCGAGGATGTGGGTGGCGATGCGGTCCAGGAACCACCGGTCGTGCGAGATCACCACCGCGCAGCCGGGGAAATCGAGCAGCGCCTGCTCCAGCGCGCGCAACGTTTCAACATCCAGATCGTTGGTCGGCTCATCCAGCAGCAGCACGTTGCCGCCGCTCTTCAAGAGCTTCGCGAGATGCACGCGGTTCCGCTCGCCGCCTGACAGTTCGCCGACCGGCTTCTGCTGGTCGGCGCCCTTGAAGTTGAAGCGCGCGACGTAACCGCGGCTCGACGTCGAGTAATTGCCGACCTGGATCGTATCCAATCCGTCGGAGATCTCCTCCCACACGCTCTTTCCGGCATGGAGCGCGTCGCGGCTCTGGTCGACGTAAGCGAGCTTGACCGTCTCGCCCATGCGCAAACTCCCGGCATCGGGCTTTTCCTGCCCTACGAGCACTCGGAAAAGCGTCGTCTTGCCCGCGCCGTTGGGGCCGATCACGCCGACGATACCGCCTCGCGGCAGCCGGAACGACAGGCCATCGAACAGAAGCTTCTCGCCGAAGGATTTCTTCAGACCCCCGGCTTCGATGACGAGATCACCGAGGTGCGGCCCGGGCGGGATGTAGATTTCGTTGGTTTCATTCCGCTTTTGCGTTTCCTGGGATGCGAGTTCCTCGAAACGCGCGAGCCGCGCCTTGCTTTTCGCCTGCCGCGCCTTCGGATTGGCGCGCACCCATTCGAGTTCCTGCTGCATCGCCTTGATGCGCGCGGATTCCTGTTTCGCCTCGATTTCGAGGCGCTGTTCCTTCTGTTCGAGCCATGACGAGTAGTTGCCCTCCCATGGAATGCCGTGGCCGCGATCGAGCTCGAGTATCCAGCCCGCGACGTTGTCTAGAAAATAGCGGTCGTGGGTGACGGCGATCACGGTGCCGGGATAGCGCTCGAGGAACTGTTCCAGCCACTGCACCGAGAGCGCGTCGAGATGGTTGGTCTGCTCATCGAGCAGCAGCATGTCGGGCTCCGACAGAAGCAACCGGCATAGCGCCACGCGCCGGCGCTCGCCGCCCGAAATCTTCGTGACATCCGCGTCCCACGCCGGAAGCCGCAGCGCGTCGGCCGCCACTTCGAGCTTGCGGTCAATCTCCCAGCCGTTCACCGCGTCGATCTTCGCCTGCAGCTCGCCCTGCTCTTCGAGGAGCTTCGCCATCTCCTCGTCTTCCATCGGCTCGGCGAAGCGCTCGCTGATCGTGTTGAATCGTCCGGTCAGCGCCATCGTTTCCGCTACGCCCTCTTCCACGTTGCCGCGCACGTCCTTCGTGGGATCGAGCTGCGGTTCCTGCGGCAGCAAGCCGATGCGCATGTTCGGCATGGGGATCGCTTCGCCGTCGAAGTCCCGGTCCACGCCCGCCATGATCCTGAGCAGGCTCGACTTGCCCGAGCCGTTGAGTCCCAGCACGCCGATTTTGGCGCCCGGGGAAAAGGAGAGCGAAATGTCCTTGAGGATGACGCGCTTGGGCGGCACGATCTTGCCGACGCGGCGCATGGTGTAGACGAATTGGGGCATGAGTCTTCGCGGATGGGAAAATGTGAAAGCATAGCGGAATGCAGGGGGGTGCGCAGGATCAGCAGGATGGCATCCGTTCGCCATGCGAAGAAAGCAACATGCGCCGCGCGGCGGCAGTAGCTTGCCTTACGCGGCGCGGGGCGCTAGCATAAATGAGAGGATCCGGACAGGCGATGACGCGAGTCGCGCGCAATCCGGATCCGCAATACCCGGAGTGATCCAAACTGCCGCGAGAGAGAGGGCGCGGGCAGACGAACCTCCGGACGATGAACAGGGCATAGGTTTTCTATCCGTCGCGCATCGCCCGCAGCAGCGGCATTCCTGCGCAGCGATCACGGGGCCGAAGACAGGGGAACGGAAACGATGAGCATCGCTCAGGTGCGAGGCGCCGACGCCGATCTGGCGGATTTCCTCCATATTCTGCAAGGGGAAAACGGCTCGACGCTGAGCGGGTCGGTGCAAGTCATTCTCGACGCCATGGCCGAGTCCGTGGTCATCGTCGACCGGTACTACAGAACGGTCTGGGCCAACGCGACCGCCCGGCGCTTCCTCGGCCTCGGACCGGACGATCCGCTACCAGGCGATTGGACGACCTTGCCCGGCCGCTACCTCGCCGACGGAAAGACGCTGGCCCCCCCCGATGAGATTCCCGTAGCGCGTGCCCTGCGCGGGGAGCATGTTGCCAGCGAAATCCTCTTGCTTCGCCACGAGCGGCTGCCGGAAGGAGCGTGGGTGAGCGCCAGCGCGCGCCCGCTCGGCGCCCATGACGGCTTGATCGTCGGCGCCATAGTGGCATGGCAGGATATCACCGAACTCAGATACTTGCGGAGCGAACTGAGGTCGCGCGAGCACCGCTTCGCCACTCTGATCGAACACTCCACTGACGTGGTCTTCCGCCTGGATCCCACGCTGCGGATTGTTTACGTCAGCCCCAACATCGAGCAGGTGAAAGGTCTCCGCCCGGTGGCCCTGCTGGGCAAGACCGGCCGTGAGGCGGGCCTGCCCGAGAAGCTGTGGAAGCCTTTTCTGGCCGCGTGCACGCTGGTGCTGCAGTCGCGCCAGTCCGCGACATTTGAATTCACCGACGACACGCGGAGCGGAGTGCGGCACTTCGAGGCACGCCTGATTCCGGAGATCGCGGCTGAGGAAGAGTTACAGTCAATCCTGGTCATCGTGAGGGACCGGACGGAAGAAAAGCGTGCCGAGCAGGCGCTCCGCAAGAGCGAACGGATCGCCCGCGAGCAGCTTGCTGAACTCGAGGCGATCTACGCCTGCGCCCCCGTAGGGCTGTGCTTTGTGACCCCCGACATGCGGCTCGTGAGGCTCAATCAATCGGTAGGCGAAATTCACGACGGGCGGGTCGATGGAGCCGCCCGCACGGTTCGCGAGGTTCTGCCCGAACTCGCCCACACCCTGGAACCCATCTTGCGCCGCGTCATCGAAACCGGGCGCCAGATCCTCAATGTCGAGCTGTCGGGCGAGACTGCGGCCGCGCCTGGCATCCGCCGCTACTGGCTGGCCAGTTTCTATCCGGTGAAGGCCGACAACGGGTCGGTGCGGGGAGTCAACGTCGCCATGCTCGAGGCCACAGACCGCAAGCGCATCGAGGAAGCGCTGCGCGACCTCAACCAGACGCTCGAGCAACAGGTGGCCGAGCGCACGGCGCAGCTCACGGCGCGCGCCCACGAACTGCGCGAGCTTGCGGTCCAGCTCACCCGGGCGGAATTTCGCGAGTCGCGCCGCATCGCGGCTCTTCTGCACGACGAACTGCAGCAGACGCTCGTCGCACAACGGATGGTCCTGGAGCGCCTGCGCGAAACAGTGCCGGCTGATTGTCAGCAGGATATCGGCCTGGTCTACTCTACCGCGACCGAGGCGCTGGAGTTCTGTCGCACCCTGACCGCCGACCTTTCGGTGCCGGCGCTCAATGAGCCCGGGTTGCCGCCGCTGCTCAATTGGCTGAAGAATCGCACCCGTCAGCGGCATGGCTTGCAGTTGCGCCTGATCGTCCGCGGCGCGGACCCGGACTTTCCATTTGTGGTCAAGATGGAACTCTACTTCGTGCTGCGCGAGCTGTTCCTTAACGTAGTAAAGCACGCGGGCGTCAGCCGCGCGACGGTCATGCTCGACGGGTCCAGGCCGGGCGAAATGGTATTGGTGGTAAGGGACCGGGGTAAGGGATTTCATCCCGGCCAGAACGAGATATGGGGCAGCAGCGGGCCTGGGTCTGGCATCGGGCTGACAAGTGTGCGCGAACGGGTCGGGCGCCTCGGGGGGCGCATGGAGATCAGTTCGCGCCCTGGCGGCGGAACGTCAATTATGTTGCGCTTTCCCCGGTCGAGCGCCACGCCGGTCGTCCCCGCATCGGCACAGCCGCTGGAGGCCGGCCTCGCGCGGCCAGAACCGCCATTCTGGGTGGTCGGTCTGCGGCAGACGACGGTGCTCCTCGCTGACGACCATCGCCTGGTGCGCACCACGCTGCGCGGGTTGCTCGAGGCGGGAGGCGAGTTCAAGGTGGTGGGCGAGGCGCGCGACGGGGTCGAGGCGGTCGAGCTCGGCCTGCAACTGAAGCCCGACGTCATCCTGATGGATGTGGACATGCCGAGGATGAACGGCATCGAGGCCACGCGTCGCATCAGGAGCGAGGCGCCGCAGATTGCGGTGGTGGGCCTTTCGATGCACGACCAGACCTCGCTCGTCGATGCAATGCGCGCCGCAGGAGCCCGCGAATACCTGAGCAAAGACACCGATTTCAGGCGTTTGTGCCAGACCCTTCGCAAAGCGCTGCTCGCCAGGAGTTTGTCGGACTAGCGTCCGACAAACTCCTATTAGCAGCCTGTCGGATGCTAAGTGCGACAGGCCGCTTGCGCTACAATCAGCCGAGATTCCGGAGGTCAACGCCCATGGCAACCGCGACGTTCCGGTTCCACGGCGAACTCGTGCAATTTCTTGCCCGCGAGCGCAGAGGCATCGCGTTCGCCCACGGCTGCGCCCGCGCGGCAACCGTCAAGCACGCGATCGAGTCGCTCGGCGTGCCGCACACGGAAACCGGACGGCTCACGGTGAACGGCCGGCCGGCAACCATTGCGCGTATCGTGCGCGAGGGCGATTCGATCGAAGTTTTTCCCCACCAACCGGCCGGCGCTGAGATGCAAGGGGCGCCGGACTTTGTCGCCGATGCGCATCTTGGAGGGCTTGCGCGGATGCTGAGGATGCTCGGTTTCGATACGCTCTACGAAAACGCGATCGCCGATCGCGAGATAGTCGAACTTGCCTGGCGTGAGCGCCGCGTCATACTCACGCGCGACCGCGAACTGCTGAAGTGCCGGGAAGTGCTGCGCGGCTGCTTCGTGCATGCCAGGAAGCCCGAGACGCAGCTCCAAGAGGTGGCGGCGCGCTATCGCCTCGAGCGCTCGATGCGGCCGTTCACGCTGTGCCTGCACTGCAATCTACGGCTTGAAGCGGTGGAGCGCGGCGCAGTCAAGGAAAGCGTTCCCGAGCGTATCGCCGAGCGTTACGCGGAGTTCGTGCGCTGCCCCGGCTGCGAACGGATCTTCTGGCGGGGCTCGCATTGGGAACGGATGCGCGAGATGCTCGGCGCGTCGCTTACGGTGCGGATTCCCGCATGATCGAAACGCTGTTTGCCATCGACGTGCGCACCATGCTCATCGTATTGCTCGTGAGCTGTGTGCTCATGGCGGCGGTGTTGTGGTTCGCGTTTGCGGGACGGTTTCGCGATGGGTTCGCGAAGTGGACGACATCGCTGTGGGTGCAGGCGCTGGCGTGGTTCCTGTTCGCCGGACGCGGCCTCATTCCGGACGTCTTTTCGATCGCTGTAGTGAACGGGCTGCTCGCGCTCGCCTGGTCGCTGCAGTTCGCCGCGATCATCGAGTTCCGGCGCCGGCAGGTGCCGCACTGGCTGATCTGGGCGCCGGCAACCGGGACTTTCGCGTTCTTCTTCGCGTTCATGGGTGATCCACACGTGCTGCTTGCCGCGGGCAGCCTGCTCTACGGCGCAGCCAACATCCTGATCGCGTCCGCGGTGCTGCGCGGACGGCCGCGGCACATCTTCCGCGCGCGCTGGCTCCTCGCCGCCTGCTACCTCATTGCCGCGGTGACATTGATCGTGCTCGGTAGCGGCGCATGGATGGAGGTGGAAGGAGTTGCGACGGCGCTCGCGCCCAACGCGTACCATGGCTTGCTTTACCTCGGCTCCTACGCGCTCATCGTCGCCGGCTCGCTCGCCTTCCTGCTGATGCACAAGGAGCGCGCCGACGAAGAAACCAGCCGCCTCGCGACAACCGATCCTCTCACCGGCGTCTTCAATCGCCGCACCTTCATCGAACTCGCTGAGCAGGAACTCGCGCGAAGCCGCCGGGCGGGCGCGCCGCTCGCGCTCATGATGCTCGATCTCGACCACTTCAAGCGGGTCAACGATACCCACGGTCATCTGACGGGCGACGAAGTGCTGGTATCGTTCACCAGGCTCATCAGGGACTGCGTGCGCCGCGGCGACCTCGTCGTGCGCTACGGGGGGGAAGAATTTTGCGTTCTGCTGCCGGGCACCGCGCTCTCGGCCGCAACCGCGCTCGCGGAACGGATTCGCGCCGCGACTGCCGAAACCACGCTCACTCACAAGCCATTCAGGATCACGGTGAGTATCGGGCTCACCGCCGCCGGGGACAGGGACACGACCGTCGGCGCCCTGCTGGCGCGTGCCGATGAA
>MERG01000443.1:8811-12869 GCA_001771985.1 Betaproteobacteria bacterium RIFCSPLOWO2_12_FULL_62_13
ACCGAACCCGCTGAATCGGAGCAACACGCTCTCCCGCTCGAAAACGTCGGGTGAGTGGGTAATGGGGAATGGGAAGAACCCATCACTGATCAATCATCACCCATCACTCGGCACTCATCACCCATCAATCATCGCCCATCACTACCCGTTCGACCAGCATATTCTCTGTCACCGCGACCTGAATCCGCGAAACGCACGAAGACGTATAAGCGGTATGGTTCGCCGCGGAGCGGCGACCCAAGACGGGGATATAAGTCTCCCCGGGTTCTCTTATTTTCGACTACTGGAGGTATAGCATGAATCATCAGCCGATCACCCGCGCGGCGCTCGACAAGCTTGTCTGGGTGCTCGCGTTAATTCTTTTCTCTGCGGCGACGGTGATGGCAGCGGGCTCGTCGAGCATTTCGCGGCCTCCCGCCTCGCCCCCGGCTCAACCGGCTCCCTATGATCTCGGCGTAAAGGCCATTCGAGCGGGCGACTACGCGCGCGCCCTGACGCTGTTCCAGAAAGTGGTCCAGACGGAACCGCGCAATGCGGATGCCTGGAATTACATCGGCTTCAGCCACCGCCACCTGAAGCAGTACGGCGAGTCTCTGGCCGCCTATCAGAAGGCCCTGGGGATCAATCCCGACCATCGCGGCGCCAACGAGTATCTCGGTGAGTTGTATCTCCGGATGGGCGATCTGGGGAAGGCGCGGGACCGCCTCGACAAACTGGCCGCCGTGTGCCCCTCGGGGTGCAAGGAGTTGGACGACCTGAAGCAGGCCGTTAAAGCATACGAATCGGCTCAAAAAAAGGGCTGAGGCGATCGGAAGCCGGCGCGTCGAAACTTTGTCTTTCGGGTTTTCCGTGGTGTTGTCTGGGGGGCCCACGGAATATCGCGCCCGTGAAGCTTGTCTCCCTCCTCGGAGAGTATTGGGCCTCGCTCGCCGCCTTCGGCGTGTTCGGCCTCCTCCATTCGATCGGGGCCCGAGAACCGTTCAAGAACGCCCTGGCACGCTGGACGAGCCCGTTCTTCGTCGAGCACTTCTGGCGCTTTTTCTACTGCGCTCTGAGTTTCGCCGCCCTCTATTACGGGATCGCGGCGCTGCACTGGGCCCGGCATCCTGAGAACGATGTCTGGCTTATGGTGTATCCGGACTGGCTATGGCAAGCCATCACCGTCCTGCACCTGGGATCCGTCGCATTGATGTATGTCGCGTTCATCCAAAGCGACTATCTCGAATTTCTCGGACTGAAACAGGCGTGGAAGGGCCTCGCGGCGCTGCTCGGAAGAGCCACGAGACAACCGAACCTCGAACTCTTTGGAACGCATCGTTTGGTGACGGGCGGCGTCTACGCCTGGGTGCGGCATCCCATGATGGCGGGCGGACTCCTCTTCCTGATGACCAGCGGGCCGTCCTTGAACAATCTCGTGTATACGGTGATGTTCGCGGCCTACCTACATGGTAATCGGCGGCTACTACGAGGAGCGGCGCCTGCTCAGGATCTTCGGCCAGGACTACGCTTGCTACCAGGCGCGTGTCGGCGCGTTTGTCCCGCGCGTGTGGCAGTGGCGAGCGGGGTAACCCCAATGCTGGAACGACTCTCCGAATATTTTTATGATCCGCTGGTGTTCTGGGGCGTTCCGTTCGCGCTGGTTCTGTTGCAGGCTGGCGCCCGCCGTCTGCGATCCTGGGTCCGCCGGCGTTTGTGAGCGCCTGTTGCGGACGTTGACCGTTGGCCATCCGTTCGTTGCGCCCAACGAAGCGGTGTAATAAATTCGTCAAGAAATTGCCCAAATGTACGTAATATGCGTAGAATGACTATTCGGACGCCATGGAGTGATTATCCGCGCGAAAATCAGGTAGATACCTGATTCCTGGATCGACAACGGCGACTTAACCTTGAAACCGGTCGAACATTGCGTTCGATAATCCTTCTGGGGGGCTACTGACTTGGCTATCCGGATACTGATCGCGGAAGACCACCAGTTGGTGCGCCAGGGAATACGCGCACTGCTGGAGAAGGCCGGATACCTCGTTGTCGGCGAGGCCTCCGACGGACGCGAGGCGTTTCGGCTGGCGCAAACCTTGCAGCCCAACATCGCGATACTCGATCTTTCCATGCCGATGTTGAACGGGCTGGATGCCGCGCGCGAGATTCAGAAAGTCTCCCGCAACACGAAAACGATTCTGTTGACGATGTATACCGAGCGGCCGTATGTGATCCAGGCGCTGCAGGCGGGAGCGAAGGGCTACGTACTGAAGACGCAAACATCCGAGGACCTGCTGCGCGCGATCCAGGAAGTCATGCGCGGCTCGGTCTACGTGAGCCCGTCCGCCGCAGTGTCGCTGGTTGACGCGTGCCTCGGTAACGCCCAGTCGTTGCAGGACCCGCTCACGCCCCGCGAGCGGCAAGTCCTGCAGTTGGTGGCGGAAGGCCACACCACCAAGGCGATCGCCGACGTGCTCTCCATCAGCTTCAAGACGGCCGAGTCCCACCGCAACCGGATGATGAAGAAGCTCGACATACACGACACGGCGGGACTCGTGCGCTACGCCGTCCGGCGCGGCCTGCTGACGCCGTAATCGCCCGCGGTCGCGGGCCGCAGCTCCTGGTCCGTGCTTCAATCGTGGCTTGGGCTGACCGAAGGGATGCCCAACAACCGCCATCGACACCCTCGTTGGGCATGCGCGTAAACGCCTCAGAACTCGTAGGGCGGGTCAGGCACGGGCCGTAACCCGCCGGATGTTCACATTCGGCGCAATACGCTTTCGCTATTGCGCCCTACGCGGCTGAAACCGCGGCGCCGTAGCTCACATCCGCCGCGGCGGATCCATGTTTCACCGTCCCCATCCTTAGATGAATTACCGCGGGCGTACTGCGGTTTGCGGGCCGAACATGCGCATGGCATTGCCCGCGTCAAATTGCATTGCCTAACGGATTACTTCAGGGGAAGGGCTTGACTAGACTTTGGTCTGACCAGTTGAGACTTTAGTCTCGTCTGGCTAGACCTTGGTCTAAATCCCGGATAAGCCGCGCCCTGTCGGGGCTCCCGAGATCTTTACCGAAAACCGTAATTCAACCTGATTAAAGGAGATAGTCATGCATTACAGGAAACTTTTCCTGGCGACGATCGGCTGTGCAGCCTTGGCAATCGGCTCGCCGCAGGGCGCCGCCGCAGCGACCACGCGGCACTACTACATTCAAGCGGAGGACGTGGTATGGGATTTTGCGCCATCGGGGCAGAATCTGATCCACTGCATGGGGACGTCTGCTCCCTGTCCCATTCCCTCACCCTGGACCAACAGCCACACCTTCAACAAGGTGCGTTACATCGAATATACGGACGCCTCGTTCGCGACGCGCAAGCCTCAGCCTGAATGGCTTGGGGTACTGGGGCCCATCATCCGCGCCGAGGAAGGGGACACGGTGAAAGTGTATTTCTGCAACCGGTCCACCAGGGGTTCCTTCGGCATGCATCCGCATGGCTTCAACTACACCAAGGACAACGAGGGCGCTCATTACACGGGCGCAAACAGCAGCCAGCCGCCCGGAGCGGGATCCCAGGTGGCGCCGGGAGCATGCTTCAATTACATCTGGTTTGCGGATGCCGATAGCGCGCCCGGGGCGGGCGATCTGAGCTCCAAGGTGTGGTGGTATCACTCGCACATCGACGAGCCTGCGGAAACCAACCTGGGGCTTCTTGGCGCGATCATCATCACGAAGAAGAATATGGCCAAGCCTGACGGCAGCCCGAAGGACGTGCACCGGGAATTCGTTGTGTCCTTCATGGTATTCGACGAGGACGGCGGCAAGGAGCGTGGCCTCATGCACGCGATGAACGGCTACATCTTCGGCAACCTGAAGGGACTCGTCATGAACAAGGGCGAGAAGGTGCGCTGGCATGTCATCGGGATGGGTAACGAGGTCGATCTGCACACACCCCATTGGCATGGCAAGACGCTGGCGGTCGGCACGCCGGCAAAAAGGACGGACGTGGTGGAGTTGCTCCCCGCGAGCATGGTCACGGCCGATATGCTGGCCGACAACCCGGGCGAATGGCTGTTCCACTG
>MERG01000443.1:12956-15823 GCA_001771985.1 Betaproteobacteria bacterium RIFCSPLOWO2_12_FULL_62_13
CCGGTGCTCCCGCATTATACGTGCGGACGGTGCGAAGTTTCGTGAGTTAACCAACCAAGGTCGGAACCTATTAGCGCCGTTCGAAACTGTTTCGCCCAGCTCCCTGCGGCTCGCCGCATAGCGCATGCAGTCGAGGGCTGGAGAAACAGTTGAATGAGCAGAAATGAACGGCACTAGATGAAATACCTGATAAAAAAGGGGTGCTGAACCCTTGGTTCGGTGCGGGTATTGCACAGATGAATTTCGGTTGCCAAACCGATTTCCTCGCAAGCAGCGACCGCTTAGAGTTCGTGTGAAGTCTGTGTAAAGGACGATTGTGAATCGTGTGCGAAGTGTCTGCGAAAACCCGGTAACGGATGTTCGGTCGAGCATCCCAAGGATCAAGGAAGCGTAAGAGGAGAAAAGAGATGAACCGTGGAAAACCGTTTATGTTAACCAGGCGGGAATTGCTCAAGTTTGGACTGACGTCAGGCGTTGCTGCTGCGCTTGGCTCCTGGGGTTTCCGCCCCGGCACGGTGTTCGGCCAGATGGGTCCAAGCACGCCCAATACGGCATGCGCGGGGCAAGACATACGCGAAGAGTATCCAACTAGCCCGCTGATCCTCGAGCCATTCAAGGACGAGCTTCCCATCCCGACGCCTTTGGCGCCGGTGCCGGCATCGGTAGTCGCCACATGGAGCAGCCCGCCCGACCCCGGCGTAGGCCGACAGGACTCGAACGGCGGGACACATCAGATCTGGACGACACAGCTCGGGTTGCCGGATCCCATCATCTACCAGATCAAGCTGGAGGTGGCGCCACATAGTTTCACCTCGTCCAAGGTACTGCCCATCGACGCCGTGGGCCTTCCGGTAGGCCTCCCGCCAGGCGCACCCGTGAGCCTCAGCAGTGATGGCACGACGCGCTTGCCCGAAAGCACCATCTACGGCTTCAACGGAACATTCCCCGGGTCCATGATCTATGCCGCGTATGGGCAGCCTTCGCTGGTGCGCTTCGAAAATCACCTGGACGAGAATCCTCATAACCTCGATCGCCAGGACTTCGGGTCGCCTGACTGGAATTTCCTCACGCACCTGCACAATGGCCATACGGCGCCGGAGAGTGATGGCAACCCACACTACAGTCCCAACGGCTACGCACCAGGGCAATGGGTCGATAACCTCTACCTCAACTGGCCGCCCGACGGCGATGATCGGGAGAAGCAGTCGTTCTTCTGGATGCACGACCACCGCCAGGACCATACCGGGGCCAACGTCTACAAGGGCTTGGTCGGACTCTATCCCCTCTACGACCCAAGAGCTGACCCAGGCGACGAGACCAAAGGATATCGGTTGCCCGGCGTCCCGACGGCAAGGTTGTCCACAGGCGCGGTCGACTACACCAAGCCCATCAAATATGACATCCCGCTCGCCTTCTATGACTGCGCGCTCGACGATGGTGCCGTTCGGCACCAGGATTGGCATAACGGTTGCGGCGAAAGGCATCCCGAGTGGTGGGGGCAACTGTTCCACCGCCACTTCCCCAACCATGGCTTTGTGGGGGACATCTTCACGGTAAACGGCAAGGCCTATCCGGTCCTCAAGGTGAAGCGGCGCAGATATCGCTTGCGCTTTCTCGACGCTTCGGTCGCGCGGATCTATGAGTTCAAGCTCATGAGCTCGAGCACGCCCCCGGTGACGGCGGCGTCGACGGGACGCGTCGGCGACAAGCTGCAGGGGCAATGGCAACTCCCCGACGGGCAGCAGTCGATGGTGTTCACCCAGATCGCGAGCGAAGGCGGGCTCCTGCCCTTCCCGATCGTGCGCGATTCCTTCCAGACGTGGCCGGCGAAGCGCAGGGAAGTGATCGTCGACTTCTCCAAGTACATGGACGGGACTCCGACCACAAATGGGGACGTGATCTACCTCGTCAACACCCTGCAGATGTCCGACGGGCGCCAACCCACCTTGGCGATAGACGAGGATACCGGTCTCCCAAACCCGGAATTCGACCCGAACTACCGGGTGCCGGTCCTGAAGATCGTGATCGACGGCGACCCGGCCGGCTCGGAGCGCGATCGCAGCAGAGACCCGCTGGACTATACAAGATTGGTGGATGGGAAGGCTACGCTCAGGATGGTGGTGAACCCAAAAACCAGCATCCTCGTCCCGGCGCTGAGGATGCGCGCCCTCCCGCTCCTCCCCAGGAGCTTCGAAGGCGTTCCGAGACGGACGTTCGAGCTGAAGCGTCTTGCTAACTTCGGCGGGGAGATTCAGTGGCTGATCAATGGCCTGCCCTTCGAGCCCACCGCACCACTCGCGTTTCCGGTACTGGGGAGCGCTGAACTGTGGATCATCAAGAACGGAGGCGGCGGCTGGGTCCATCCGCTCCACATCCACGAGGAAGAGCACCGCGTCCTCTCGCGCAACGGCGTGCGGGCTCCGGACGCGGCGCACCCGGATGACCGGTCGAAGGAGGACGTGGTGGCGCTGGAGCCCGGCGAGAGGGTGTTGATCTACCGCAAGTTCAGAACCTTCACGGGGCCCTACGTCGCGCACTGCCACAACCTGGCGCACGAAGACCACTCCATGATGTTCGGGTGGTCGATCGTGCCGTAGTTCGGTGAACGGTGATTTGTGATTGGTGAACATAAGCGGTAGGTTGGGTTGAGGCAGAATGCCGAAACCCAACACGTGTGACGATCCGGATTGTTGGGCATCACTGCGTTCAGCCCAACCTACATATCTGAGGACTGAGGATTGACAACTGCCCACTGACCACTGACGACTGAGGATTGAATTTATGAAAAACCGCACGCGTACTATCCTGCTTCTCCTTACCATCGCCGGGGCGTTTGTTGTGGGGTCGTGGTACGGCGAGTGGCGGGG
>MERG01000444.1 GCA_001771985.1 Betaproteobacteria bacterium RIFCSPLOWO2_12_FULL_62_13
CACGACCAGGGCAGGCTTACGGTGCGCGAGCGCATCGCGGCCGTGCTCGATCCCGGCTCGTTCCAGGAAGTCGGCAAGCTCACCGGCAACGCGACCTACGAAAAAAGCAAGCTCACCAAGGTCGTGCCCGCACCATACGTGATGGGGCTGGGCGCCATCGACGGCCGGCCGGTTGCGATCGGCGGCGAGGATTTCACCATCCGCGGCGGCACCAGTTGGGGCAGCCTGCGGCGCAAAGGCGGCCAGGGCGGATTTGTCGAAGACCTTGCCTTTCAGTACCGCATCCCTCTCATTAACCTGATCGATGGCGCCGGCGGCACCGTGACTTCCGCCAAAAAGCGCGGTTATTCGGTATTCCCCGGCATCCATGGCTTCGAGCGCTCGGTTGAGCTGCTGGGCATCGTTCCGGTCGTAAGCGCGGTCATGGGCACCGCCGCCGGCGGCCCCGCCGGGCGCGCGATCCTGTCGCACTGGTCAGTGATGGTCAAGGGAACGAGCCAGATCTTCGCCGCCGGTCCGCCGGTGGTAGAGCGTTCGCTGGGCGAGAAACTCAGCAAGGAGGAACTCGGTGGGCCGCCTGTCGCGGTCGACATCGCCGGCACGGTGGACAATGCCGTGGAAAGCGAAGCCGCGTGTTTTGAGGCGATCAGGAAGTTCCTGTCCTACATGCCGCGCAACGTGTGGGAGCTGCCGCCGCAAACACCGTGCAGCGACCCGCTCGAGCGGCGCGAGGAGGCGCTGCTCACCGTGGTGCCGCGCGAGCGGCGTCAACCTTACAACATGAAAAAGCTCGTCGCGCTGATCGTCGACCGGGATTCCATGTTCGAGATCCAGCCGACCTTCGGCAAGTCGGTCATCACCTGCCTCGTGCGCATGGACGGAAAGGTGGCCGGCATCGTGGCCAACAATCCGATGGTGCTGGGCGGCGCAATGGACGTGAAGGCCGCGAGAAAGCAGACGCATTTCATCGAGATGTGCGACGCTTTCCACATCCCGATCGTCTATCTCGTCGACGTGCCCGGTTTCATGGTCGGCACGGCGGCGGAGGCCGCGGCCACGTTAAGGGAAGGCATGCGCTCGGTTTACGTCGGTTTGCAGGTTACGGTGCCGGTACTGACGGTCGTAATCAGAAAATGCTATGGCATGGCCGGGATGGGCGCCACCGACAAGAACGGCGTGGACCTGAAAGTCGCCTGGCCTTCAGCAGAATGGGGTTCGCTGCCGATCGAAGGCGGGGTCGCCGCGGCTTATCGCCGCGAGATCGACGCTGCGCCCGATCGCGAGAAACGCCAGCAGGAAATCGAGGAGGAACTGCGCCAGTACGCTTCGCCATTCCTCACTGCGGAAGCGTTCGCGGTCGAAGACGTGATCGACCCGCGCGACACCCGCCCCTACCTGTGCAGGTTTCTGAACGCGGCACAGACCAGGCTCAGAACGAGCCTTGGCCCGAAATACAAATCCGGAGTACGGCCTTGATTGCTAACGATGAATGATGAATGATGAAGGATGAATGATAAGCGAATCTATTACCGACAAGGAGGAAAAACGATGAAGCACAAGACGATGGTCACCGCACTGTTGGTTCTGGCCGCCGCTTTCTCGGCACCGCTTCACAAAGCCGCGGCCGAGGTTGGCGAGCTCAAGGTCGCGTTGCAGTACGGCATCGGTTACCTGCCGCTCGCGATCATGAAGCACAACAACCTGATCGAGAAACACCTGAAAGCGGCCGGTTTGAACGATACCAAGGTAGCGTGGTCGCGGCTGGGCGCCGGTGCGCCGATGAACGATGCGTTGCTTTCGGGCAGTCTCCACGTCGCCTCGGGCGGCGTGCCGCCGTTCCTGTTCCTCTGGGCGCGCACCGTGGACAACCTGAAAGTGAAAGCGGTCGCGGCGCTCTGCTCCATGCCGATGTTCCTGGTCACGAGCAACCCCAACATTAAGACGATCCGCGACTTCACCGAAAAGGACCGGATCTCGGTCGCCGGCGCGGGATCCTCGATCCAGACCATCGTGCTCCAGATGGCTGCCGCCAAGGAATGGGGAGATGCGAACTACAACAAGCTCGGCACGCTGCTCGTCAACCTCCCCCACCCCGAAGGGCTCGCCACGCTGCTCTCGGGCAAGGAGATCAACGGCTACATTTCCTCGCCGCCCTTCCAGTATCAGGCGCTGCAGAAGCCCGGCATCCGCAAGGTGCTTTCCTCATACGACGTGATGGGGGGGCCGGCGACGTTCCTCGTGGTCTGGACCACCACCAAGTTCCGCGAGGAGAACCCCAAGACCTATCAGGCGTTTTTCAACGCGTTCAAGGAAGCAACGGACTTCGTGAACCGGAACAGGCGCGGCGCAGCGGAAATCTACGTCAAGGAGTCCGGTGACAAGAGCGGGGTCGCCGCCATAGAGAAATTACTCAACGACCCCGAGATCCGGGTTACCATGGTGCCGGAGAACACCATGAAATTCGTCAACTTCATGAACAAGGTCGGCACGCTTAAGGGCAAAGCGGCCTCCTGGAAGGATCTGTTCTTCCCGGAGGTGCACGCCCTGCCGGGAAGCTGAAGCGCGGTCGCGCCAATGATGAATGTGGAATGATGAATGATGAACGGGAATCTCGAAACGTTGCGGCAATGGGTCGGGAAGAAAGAAAGCCGCAGCGACGTGGCGACCGCCTGGCCGATCGTGGCGATGAGTGCGACGCTCGATCGCAATGATCCTGAGCCGAATGCGGGTGAAGCGATTCCGCCGGGCTGGCATTGGCTCTACTTTCTCGAGGCGAAGCCTGCTTCCGAATTAGGTCCGGACGGCCATCCGAAGCGCGGCGGTTTCCTGCCGCCGGTGCCGTTGCCGCGCCGCATGTGGGCGGGAGGGCGCATTGAATTCCGGCGGACGCTGAGAGTCGGTGAAGCGCTCGGGCGCGATTCGGAAATCATCTCCGTGGAACCCAAGCAAGGCAAGAGCGGCAGCCTCGTATTCGTGACGGTGCGCCACACGGTTTCTGCCGCGGGAGAAACCGCGGTGGTCGAGGAGCACGACATCGTCTATCGCGAAGCGGCGAAACCCGGCGATCCTTCACCGCAGGGCAAGTCCGCACCGGAGAATGCGGCATGGCGGCGTGAAATCGCGCCTGATCCGGTGCTGCTGTTCCGTTTCTCCGCCCTCACCTTCAACGGCCATCGCATTCACTACGACCTCGACTATTGCAGGCGCGAAGAGCACTACCCCGGGCTGATCGTGCACGGGCCGTTGCAGACAATTCTGCTGCTCGACCTGTGCCGCCGCAACGAAGGGCGCCCGGTGAGAAAGCTCGATTACCGGGCACTGCATCCGGTGTTTCACACCGAGCGCTTCACGGTCAACGGCAACCCGAGCGGAGACGGGTCAAAGGTGGATTTGTGGACCGCCAATGCGGCGGGGCATTACGCGATGGCGGGAACGGCTTACTTGTAGATCAAAACCCGCCGCAAAGGCGCAAAGATGCAGAGGATCGCAAAGTAAGAAATATACGAGACCTTGGCGTTATCTTCGCGCCGTGGCGTTTTTGCGGTTATTGGAAGTTGCTGTTTAGACGTTCGGCGGACTACTTGACCCTGATCGCGAGCGCGTAGCAGAAGTGTGCGCCGGTCCACAGAGGTTTGTCGTCGACCAGACAGGTAAGGTTGGTGAGGGCATGGGCGCCCAGCCGTGCGGCTTCGGCTTTGAGCTCGCTGATCGCGGCCGCCTGATCAGCATGGCCGGGTATCTGAAACGCGCTGCGCCACGATTCGACCCACAAGCGCGTCACGATCTCGTAACGATCACCGGTCAGCGTGGCTGGCTCGATGATCCTGACATCCTCGGGCGCCGCGCTCGCCGCTGATGTCAGCGCGGCAAACAGCACTACTGCGGCAACGTTGCGAACGCTCTTCATCTTCTGTCTCCTGGTGCCGATCCACCTATCCATGCCAATCCAACTGTTTCTCCAGAGGCCGACTGTCCGCGCCAGGCTGACCGCCGGAACCTGGCAAAACAGGTTGGAACGGCACTGGCCGTGGCAAAACTTCTGCCATTCTACCCAAGAACCGGCGTCACGGCCTCTGATCCGAATGGCACTTACTTAAGCCAAGCATCGCAGCTCGGCAAGATTCGATATCGTGGATTCAACGGCATAGGGTAGGGTGCGCTTGCGCACCAATGTGAAAAGATGTCCGGATCCATGCGACGCCATCACATTGGTGCGCAAGCGCACCCTACCCTATGCCGTTGAATCCACGATATCGAATCTTGCCGAGCTGCGATGCTTGGCTTAAGTAAGTGCCATTCTACTCTGATCCCGCATCTCAAGAATCAAGGCGCATCGCATTGACCATCTGCGACACGCGGGATGAGCAGCACGGCGCGTCCGGCTCGCGCGATGAGCTGCGCATCGCGTCCGCTCGATCGCGCGAATGTAATCCGGCGCCGTTTTGCTGCGTTCGGAATTACAGGTTGTAGCCTTTCTCGTTGTGCAGCACGGTGTCGAGGCCTTCGGTTTCCTCCTCCGCCGTGACGCGCAGGCCGACCAGCACATCGCTGACCTTGAGCAGCACGAAGGTGACCACCCCGGACCATACCGCCGTCGCCAGTACGCCGGTGAGCTGCACCAGTACCTGGCTTCCCATCGTCCCGCCTTCTGAATAACCCACGCCTCCGAGACTCGCCGCCGCGAACACGCCGGTGAGCGTCGTGCCCAACATGCCGCCGACACCGTGCACGGGGAATACGTCGAGCGAGTCGTCGACGCCGAGGGAGCGTTTCATGAAGTTGGTGGCGAAGAAGCACGCGACGCCGGCGGCGGCGCCGATCACGAGCGCGCCGAGTGGCCCGACGAAGCCCGAGGCCGGCGTGATCGTGCCCAGCCCCGCGACCATGCCGGTTACGATGCCGAGCACCGAGGGCTTGCCGTAGCGCACCCACTCGCAGAACATCCAGGCGAGCGACCCGGTCGCCGCGCCGATATGCGTCGCCAGCATCGCCATGCCCGCCGAGCCGTCGGCCGCGAGCGCGCTTCCGGCATTGAATCCGAACCAACCCACCCACAGCATGCACGCGCCGCTCACGGACATGGTCAGGTTGTGCGGCGGCATGTGCGTGTCGGGAAAGCCCTTGCGCCGGCCAAGCACCAACGCGCAGACCAGAGACGCCATGCCCGCGTTCAGGTGCACGACCGTGCCGCCCGCGAAGTCCATGAGCCCCATCTTCTGCAGCCAGCCGTCGCCCCACACCCAGTGGGCGATCGGAACGTAGACGAAAAGCAGCCAGAGCAGGCTGAACAGCAGCATGCCGGAATATCGTACACGCTCGGCATACGCGCCGATAACGAGCGCGGGCGTGATGATGGCGAACGTCAACTGAAACATCGCGAACACGGTCTCCGGAATCGTGCCCTTGACCGTCTTGAGCTCGATGCCGGACATGAAGGATTTCGCGAACCCGCCGTACCAGGCGTTGAGCGCGCCGCCGTCCCCGAACGCGAGGCTGTAGGCGACCACCACCCACGCGAGCGTGACCACACAGGTGATCGAAAAGCACTGCATGAGGACTGAAAGGACGTTCCTGGCGCCCACCAGGCCGGCGTAGAACAGCGCGAGCCCCGGCAGTGTCATGAAAAGAACCAGCACCGACGAGGTAAGCATCCACGCCGTGTTCGCCGCGTCGAGCTTCGGCAGCTCGGCCGCCACGGCGATCGGCGCATGGAACAGCAACGCGACAAGCACGAGTCCCGTCGCAAGGAGGAAATGGCGGTGAATTCTTATGCGGGAGATGAAAAGCGCGTCACTGCTGATCTTTGAGGCTTCCATACGACCCCTCCTGTTTTGACCGGGCTAGATCAAGCAAAACCCATTCCCAAACAACAATATGCTGACTATACGGCATTTTTTGGCCCGGTATGCTCATGCCATATGAGTAGGTGCACCAATATGGATCATCAGCCTTGAAATAAGCACTGGTATAGTGCGTGAATATCGGCGTGTCCGCGTCCGATCGACTGAGCTGATTTCGACCTCAAGTATTGCACGTAACCCATTGAGAGATTTAACGGTTTCGGATATAGTCAACTGACAACCAGGCATATATGGCGCAAGCGAACGCAATACCCCGGCAGCAGGATCGCAGGCTCGATCTTCAGCGAATGCTGAATGATCTTGTGGCCGACCACCTGGTGTCCAAGGAAGTCGCTGAAAAGCTGGCAAAGGACCGGCGCTTCAGCCGCGGCGACGTCCACCCCCTGGTGGTGATCGCCGAACAAAAGTGGAAGGATCCCCGGCAACCCAGGAAACTGCTGCACCTCGAAGCGCTTACCGAGTGGCTGGCGGAAAAAGTGGGGCTCCCCTACCTTCACATCGACCCGTTCAAGATCGATTTCGCCGCCGTAACCAAGGTGATGTCGAACGCCTACGCCGCACGTTACAGGATATTGCCGGTCGGCGTGAACGCCAGCGAAGCAATCATCGCCACCTGCGAGCCGCATGTGCGCGAATGGGAGGAGCAGCTCGGGCAGGTGCTGCGCCTGGATATCAAGCGCGTCATCGCCAATCCGCTCGACATCCAAAGCTATCTCGTCGAGTTCTACAACCTCGCGCGTTCGGTGAAAGGCGCGAGCGAGCATGACAAAGGCGCCTACAGCGCCGTCGCCAACTTCGAGCAACTGGTCCAGCTCGGCCGCAGCGGAAAGCTCGACGCGAACGACCAGCACATCGTGCACATCTGCGACTGGCTGTTCAACTACGCTTTCGACCAGCGGGCGAGCGACATTCATATCGAGCCCCGGCGCGACGTCGGCAACGTGCGCTTTCGCATCGACGGCGTGCTGCATCACGTCTATCAGATCCCGACGCCGGTGATGGCGGCGATGACGAGCCGCATCAAGGTGTTGGGGCGCATGGACGTAGTGGAAAAGCGCCGCCCGCAGGACGGGCGCCTGAAAACCGTGACGCCCAACGGCGAGGAAGTCGAGCTGCGGCTCTCGACCATGCCGACCGCTTTCGGCGAGAAGCTCGTGATGCGGATCTTCAACCCGGAAAACCTGGTGAAGGACTACCGGGAGCTCGGCTTCTCCGAAGAGGACGAGCAGAAGTGGAGCCAGATGGTGACCCAGCCCCACGGCATCATCCTGGTGACGGGGCCCACCGGTTCCGGTAAGACGACGACGCTCTACTCCACCCTCAAGCAGCTCGCCGTGCCCGAGGTCAACGTCTGCACGGTCGAGGACCCGATCGAGATGGTGGAACCCGCGTTCAACCAGATGCAGGTGCAGCACGGAATCGGCGTGGACTTCGCGGCGGGCATCCGCACGCTGATGCGCCAGGATCCGGACATCATCATGGTGGGCGAGATTCGCGACCTCGAAGCGGCGGAGATGGCGATCCAGGCAGCGCTCACCGGACACCTCGTGCTCTCCACGCTGCACACCAACGACGCACCTTCGGCATTGACGCGGCTGCTCGACATCGGTGTTCCCTCCTATCTGCTGCAGTCGACCATGCTCGGCGTCATGGCGCAGCGGCTGGTGCGCACATTGTGTCCGCACTGCAAGGAGAAGCATGAGCTTGACGACTCGGCGTGGGACACCCTGGTTGCCCCGTGGACGGCATCCAAGCCCAAGGACACGACTTACATCGCCCAAGGCTGTCTCGAATGCCGCATGACCGGCTACCTGGGCCGGATCGGAATTTACGAAACGATGGTGATGACGCCAGGACTGCGCAAAGTGATCACCGCGGAGACCGATCTCGACATGCTGCGCGAAAAGGCATACCAGGAAGGCATGAAGCCGCTGCGCATTACCGGGGCGCTGAAAGTCGCCGCCGGCCTCACCACTGTAGATGAAGTGATCACGGTTGCTCCGCCCCCCACGGGCGACCGCCGGCAGCATATGCGTTAGAGCGGTAAGCGGCAATATGGATGCGCCCCGCCTGATTGCGACTTTGCCGCGACAGCCTCCGCGCCATTGAAACGCCCGGCCACCTGTGCCAGCATCCGCTTTCCGCAACGGTTTGGGCGCCGAGGCTTTACTGAACGTCGTCGAATTGCCTGACGCCGTTCAGCCCTCACCCCCGACCCCTCTCCCGGGGACGGGAGAGGGGAGTTTTGTGGTGCATATGGGTTGTCACCCATGTGCACGAATTTCGATAGGCGCCGTTGTAGCAGCCAATGAATGGAGGTTTCATGACGTCCCGTTTCATGCTTTGCAGCTTCAAGACCTGCCCTTGGGTGCAGCGCGCAGCGATCGTGCTGCGGGCGAAGCAGGTTCCCTACGACATCACCTACATAGACCGCAATAACCGGCCGGACTGGTTCCTCGCCGTATCGCCGCATTCCAAGGTGCCGGTGCTGATGATCGACGGCAAGGAGGCGCTGTTCGAATCGAACGCAATCGCAGAATACCTGGATGAAACCGCGGCGCCCCGGCTGCATCCCGAGGACCCGATCGCGCGGGCGCGGAACCGCGCCTGGACCGACTATGTGACGACTTTCGCCAGCGCGATATCCAACACCGCTTATTCCGATTCCGAGGAAGAATTCACCGCGCGCGCGGCCAAGATCGCTGTCCCGTTCGCCAAGCTCGATGAGGCGCTCGCAAAGTGCGGCAACGCGGGACCGTATTTCAACGGGCCGAAATTCTCGCTGGTCGATGCGGCCTACGCGCCGTTCCTGCAGCGCTACACCTTCATGGACCGGCTGCGGCGGCTTGGCATCATCGAGAAATTTCCGCATCTTGCCGCCTGGCGCGATGCGCTGCTCGCCGCACCCGCAGTGAAGGCCTCGACGGTCGCCAACATTGAAGCCGTGTGGCAGGAGAACCTGATCGTGCGCGGCCGCTGGCTGGCGAAGTACGTCTCACAAAGCGTGGTCGGCGCGACGGCGGCGGCCGGATAGAACCGCAGGGAACAAACCAATAAGATTGGCCGTCCCTAATGGCGCCACCTTAAGTTTCCTTCCCCCGCGTGCGGGGGAAGGTTGGGATAGGGGCTGGATCGGTTCTGCCCCCACCCCAAGCCCCACGCTATGCGCAAGGGAGGGAGCCTTCAACGCTCACTGCTTAAGGTAGTACCGTTGCCGTCTGTCCCCCCAAAAATGCCGCCCGTCACGAATTTTGCCTCGCGGTCCTCATGAAAACGATTGATTCGTGAAATATGACATACGTGTATCGGCAGGATTGGGGGTATGGTACGCAACGAGTGGGATGCGCTAACGCGCAGTCCACTCAGCTTCGAAAAGGGCAAACCCGACCGAAAGGCGGGGACGCAAAGTCACTGGTCTAACGAGCCTTGCGCTCCATGACCGAGAGATTGCCGAGGGCGGGTTGTTGGGCTACCGGAAATCTCTCTCGTGTTGCCCGATCACTTCCCTTCGTAGTCCACCTGGCTTTCTCCCCGCCGGGAGAGCACATCGGTTCCTCAGTCGAGTGTCCCTTTTGAACGACCGCTGCGGGGTTTGGCCCGCAGGGAATTGAACGGGGGACTTATATCATGCTGGAACGTTTTCAAGGTAAAGATGGCCGCACTGCGCTCCTGAATGCGCTGCGCAACCAGTTTTTGGTTGATGGAAATTCAGAGATCGCTGACATGATAGCGTCGGCAACACACGTAAAAGAATACGCTCCCGGCACACCGCTGTTCACTCAGGGAGAGAGGGGGAGCGATTTGTGTTTTATCCTCTTCGGTAAGGTTTCTGTGCTCGTGGACGAGCGGGAGATTGCAACGTGTGGTGCCGGAATGCACGTAGGAGAAATTGGCCTGTTAGAGCCGTTCAAGGGACGCTCAGCCACTGTCGTTGCAATCGACACAGTCGTTGTGGCACAAGTATCCCAGACAAGGTTCACCGAAATCGCGAGATTCCACCCCGAGCTTTGGCGCAGAATGGCCGTTGAGCTCGCGCGCAGGCTGGTCAGGTCGCAAACCAGGGGCTAGTGCCGTTCCCACTTGTTTGTCCAAATTCCGGCGGCTCGTGTGGCGCGGACCGTCGGCCGCCGGAGAAACAGTTGGATTGGCATGAATAGTTGGAACGGCACCAGATGCGAACCGCTCGGCCTCATTTGCAGGCGAAAGCCATCAAAGGGGATTCGGAGCAGCCGCGACGTCTGTCGTTTACCGCGAGAGCGGCGTCACCCACAACGTCAGTCCGTCAACACGCTCCACGCGCGCTCTTGTTCCCCGCCGGGGCGCCACCCCTTCCGACCGCGCAACGCGGGCTTTCCACCGTTCACCCTGAATCCGGACGTGACCGACGTACGAGCCCTGTTCGCCCGACTCGAAATCCGATATTACCTCCACCTCGCGACCCGGCATACACTCGACGCCGACGATAGGCGGAATCCTGGAGGCGAGCTGCTGAAGCAGAAGCTCGCAGGCGATAAAGACGGCGGCCGCGACGGCGAGGCCTTGTTGCGTGGGCAAATCGAGCGCCCAGTACAGTCCTGCAGCAAGCCCTGTAGAAGTGGGGAGGGCCAGCAAAAGCAGAATTACACGCTGCCAAAGCGTCATGGGAGCACGGTGAGCTCGATCCGGCGGCTAACGAAGACAATCCGGCGGCGACGCACTCGATGAATGCCGCACCGCCTGGCGTGCGGGCAATTATTGTTTTAGTCCGAGCTTCCTGCCGCCGTGTTCCCCGAACCGGCGATCGATCGGCGGCGGCCTGCTTCACCTGCGATTCGTGCTGGCTGTTCGGGGTTGCCAGCACCACGGCACCCTGCCAAGCCGCCAAGGACGCGACCACAATTTGGTACCCGATTCCACATGTTGAATCGTTTGCGATCCTTGTGGTCTTCAGATCGTTGAAAAGCTACGCGTCAGTCGCCACCACGATCTCGTCGCAGTAATATGATGAGTGGAACGCGACAAAACGAAGGAGGAGATATGAAAAGCAAATTCCGGTTTTTCCTGTACGTGGTTGCGGTGCTCGCGTGTGCGTCGCCGGCGCTCGCCCAGAAGTATCCTGACAAGCAGATCCGCTTGGTGGTGGCATTCCCAACCGGCGCGCCGTACATTCTCGCGCTGCTTCTGTCGGAGAAGCTGCGCGATCCGCTCGGTCAATCGGTAGTGCCGGACTTTCGCGGCGGGGCGGGCGGCAATCTCGCCGCTGAGCTCGTCGCGAAAGCGCCCGCGGACGGCCACACGCTGCTGCTCACGAGCGGCTCGATCGCCATCAGTCCGAGCATCTTCCCCAAGCTCGGCTATGACACTTTCCGCGACTTCGCCCCGGTCACGCTGGTCGCGACCGTGCCCAATGTGCTCGTCGTCCATCCTTCGGTGCCGGCGCGCAGCCTGAGCGAATTGGTGAAGCTCGCGAAAGCGCACCCGGGCAAGCTCAACTTCGGCTCCGGCGGCGTCGGCTCGGGTAGCCAGCTCGGGAGCGAGTTCTTCAAGGCGCTGAGCGGCATCCAGATGGTGCACGTCCCTTACAAGGGCGCGGCGCTCGCGCTGTCCGCGATGCTGGGCGGTGAAATCGACATGGTGACCTCGACCGTTCCCGCGACCATCCCGCTCGTCAATAGCGGCAAGATCCGGGCGCTCGCGGTGATGGCTCCAAAGCGCGTGGCATCGCTGCCCAAGGTGCCAACGACCGCAGAAGCCGGCATGCCGGAGCTGGTTGTGATCACCTGGTACGGCCTGTTTGTCCCCGCGGGCGTGAAGCCCGACATCATCGTGCGCCTGAACAGCGAGGTCGCCAAAGCGATGAACGCGCCCGACGCGCGCGCCAAGCTCACTCAGGTGGAGCTGGAGGTGGCCACCGGCACGCCGGCTGACGCCGCGAAGTTCGTGCGCGCCGAGTTCGAGCGCTGGGCGCGCGTGATCAAGGAGGCGGGAATCAAGCCCGTGCAATGACTGACCGCCCAAGGATGAAGGCGGAAGGATGACCTGAAACCCGGTGGGGCCGAAACGCAGTGTACACAAGACGGGGCCGGTGTCGGCGTCATGTCTATCGTGAACCGCTCGGGGTGGAGGATGGTTGCAGCCTGTATTCTACGGTTCATATCGACCGGCGCCTTGCGGGTCGCGCTGTGCGCGCCGGCCGCATTCCTGGGCGCGGCCCCGTGCATCGCGCAGCAATCGGCGGCGCTCGCCGTCTATCCCGTCAAGTCCATCCGCATCATCACGGCATCCTCACCGGGCACGGCGGAAGACTTCTTCGCGCGCTCGCTCGGTGAGGAACTGGGCGCCTTCTACCGGCAGAGAGTCGTCATAGACAATCGCTCGGGGGCAGGCGGGCTGATCGGCAACAACCTGGTGTCGAAAGCGAATGCCGACGGATACACGCTGGGCATGGTCAGCGTGACGCGCATCGTCACCGAACTCATGCATGAGCCGCCGCCGTATCGGGCTCTGGCCGACATCGTCGGCGTCGCCCACGTCGCGTCCATCACCAACGTGCTGGCGGTGACGCCTTCGATCCCGGTGCGCACGCCATCCCAATTCGTTGCACACGCGCGCGCCCGCATTGGCGAGCTCAACTATGCCTCGCTCGGCATCGGATCGGCGTCGCATCTCGCCGGCGAACTATTCACGCGCGCGGTCGGCATCGACGCGGTACACGTGCCGTTCAGAAATCTGTCCGACTCTTTCGTCGAGATGGTGCTCGGGCGGGTGCATTACGCCGTTCTGACGTTGCCGGCGGCGCTGGCGCCGGTGCGGGAAGGACGGTTGCGTGCGCTCGCCGTGATGACGCCGCAGCGCAGCCCTGCGCTGCCGGCCGTGCCCGCGATCGCCGAATTTGGCCTGCCCGAGGCGCAGTTCGACAGTTGGTCGGGCATCGTCGCGCCCAGGGGCACGCCGCGGCGCATAGTCGAGCAGTTGCACGGCGACATCGTGCGCGCGCTGCACAAGGCGGCGCTGCGCGGGCTGTTCGTGCGCCAAGGCGCCGAGTCAACGCCCGAGAGCACGCCGGACGGCTTCACGCGGCTGATGCAGAGCGAATACCTGCGCTACCAGACGCTCATTCGCCAGGAGCGCATCACCGCATTCAGGGAATACGCCTGCGCGTCCCCGGATGAACAGCGTGCATCCGCCGTGCATGACGCCGGAGTATCAGCGGAATGCTGAGATGAATCGATTTCCTGACTATCGAGGGGCTGTCCCATGACGTTGAAGCTCAACCACCTGCATCTGAAGATCAAGGATCCGGAGAAGACGGCGACGTTTTACGTTGACACGCGCGGCGCGAAGATCGTCAGCCAAAACCCGAACGGCGGCTACCGCCTGGATCTGCACGGGCTGTCGCTCAACGTCACGAAATTCCTCGAGAACCAGAAGCGGGAGCAGAAGTATGGCATGGAGCATATCGCCATCGACGGTTGTGCATGGTCGTCGGGGAGCTCACTGAAGCGTCCGCCGTCATCAGCACGCAGGTGCCGCGGTGGTTAGAGATCGAAACGAAATACGTGGACGTGACGTCGCCCGACAACATCATGTTTCAGGGTGGGCTCGAAGGCGGCGCGATCGTCAACGCCTGCGTGAGTGTCCATCCCTACCACGGCAGCCGCATTCGCGTTGCCCGCAGATCCGGGCACGGATCGCGCACCAATTGGTTGCCGGACCTACTTCGCTCCCGCAAGCTGTTTCAGCGTAAACACGTAGCTCGTGTTCCCGAGCGGCTTGTGGCAGGCGAGGCATAAAGCCTGGTTCACGCCGGGACGGTGCTGCTTGTCGGTGGTGAAGACCGTGTAGTTCCAATCCCCGTTGCGCAACATCTCAGGAATGTCCTTCCCCCATCCCGTGCCGCGCGCCATTGCGGTGTAGAACAGTAGCTTGTCCGCCACGTAGAAGCCGTCACCGCCCATTACCGGTTTCTTTTCGGTGTCGAGTCTTGCCGCGTATACCTCGGCGAACAGCACAGAATCATGGGGTAGCGCATTACCTTCCTTTGCCGCCCGCACTGCGGCCTCGTTGGCGTAATAGTAGCGAACCTGCTTGGTCGCGGGGAAATTGATCGTGTGGTACTTCGTGAACGTGTCCTTGTAGCCTTCCGGAAAGGTTACGCGGGTCTTCGCCACGTTGGGCAGGAAGCTGGATCGAGCGCCCTTCTCTGCGCCCGGTTGTGCGGCAAAGTACGCCGCGACGTTGGCCATGTCCTGGGAGCTCAGTTGCGCCGCGATCGCATTCATTATCGGATTTTTGCGCGTGCCGTCCTTAAGCGCCTTCAGTTGCGCCTCGAGATAGCGCGCCCGCTGACCCGCAAGGTTGGGGATGTCATCGCTTACGCTTACCCCGGTCGCACCATGGCAGGCTGCGCACACGGTGGTGACCTTGGCCTTGCCGGCTTCGATGTCCGCAGCTTGGGTAACGGGCGCAATGATCAGAACGACGGATAATCCAAGCCCCTTTTTCACGGGCCATCTCCTTTCGTGGCTGGACGATGCGGGTCGCGGTCCAGCGTATGCCTTCCGCAGGCATGCTAACACTGGCCAACATCGAATATTCCAGGCCGCTCCGCCGGCCGAAAGCACAGGCGATAACGCCGCCATCGAGGCGGGCCGCAGCAGCGCTCCGCGGAGTCTCATACTGATCCCATCTAATCTCAATCACAACAGCTCAACATACGCGAGAATCCCCATGGCACTCAAGCGCCCCAAAAGCGCCTCCGGCACGCTGGTCGTGCTGGAGCACACCTCGAAGATCCTCAAGGACAATCCGCTCGGCGACCCCCACGTGCGCAAGCTCGCGGTATGGCTGCCGCCGCAATATGACGACGGAACGGGCATCCGCCACACCTACGAGGAATTCGACGACAACCACTCCGACATCGATTACCGGATGAACGTTAGTCTGCCGTTTCTCTACCGGGCGTTGAAGCTCTGAACGCCCGGCGCAGCCCGAATCCCCGCTCATTTACCGCGGCTTCAAGCCGATGTCGCGCACGAGCTTGCCGTACTTGGCGTATTCGTTCTTGATGAATTTGTCGATGGACTCGGCCGACTGGTTGGCAACGATCAGCCCGGCGTCAACCAGCTTGCTGTTCACTGCCGGGAGCTGCATCGCGCGGTTGATCTCCGCGTTCAGTCGCTTGACGATGTGGCGCGGCGTGCCGGCCGGCGCAACGAAGCCGAACCAGCCCCGCATGTCGTAGCCGGGAACCACCTCGGCAAAAATCGGCAAATCCGGCTTGTTGGGCACGCGCACGTCATTGGTGACACCGATCAGCCGCAGCTTGCCTGCCAGCACGTGCGGCGACAGCGAAGTATAGGAACCGATCCCCGTCTGAATCTGCCCGGCCAGAACGTCGGTCGTGATTTGCCCCGCGCCCTTGTACGGGACATGCAGGAACGTGAATCCCGCCGACCGGGAGAGATACTCGAACGTGAGGTGCGGATAGCCGCCTTCGCCGTTGGTCCCGACCGAGAGTTTCCCCGGGTTCTTTTTGGCCCAAGCGATCATTTCCGACGCCGTCTTGAATGGCACACCGGGGTGGGCCACTACCGCGAGATAGTTCGTCGCGGCGAGCGCCAGGCCCGAAAAGTCCTTGAGCGCGTCATACGGCAGCTTGGCGTAGGTGTGGGGCTGCACGGACATGTTGCCGCCCTGCCCCATGCCGATCGTGTAGCCGTCCGGCGCCGCCTGCTTGACCAGGTGCAATCCGAGCTGGCCGCTCGCGCCCGGGCGGTTGTCGACAACGAACTGCTGGCCCATCCGCCGGGACAGGACGGGGCTGACCAGCCGCGCGATGATGTTTGTCTGGAACCGGCGCCGCGCCGGCGCATCACAGTAGACGTGGATCGAATGGCGGCAAGATGACCCTACGTAAACTGGAAAACCTGTCTCGCGGGATTGAACGTGCACGGATATCGCGTCAACTGGTTTGCCATCCTGATCCTGATTCCTGCGGCCAGCCTCAATGCGCTGGCGCAACTGGGGTTGTGGCATTGACCGCTGGAGCGTTGGGAGCGCTGTCAGTGCGTTCACGGGGAAAATTGCACTGGAAGGCACAGCTCAGCTCGACTTCCAGACCGCCAACGTCAACCAGAACGAAACGACGAGGACCGCGATTGGTGCGCCCACATACGCCGCGATCGGCACTAAGCCTATCAATGACTGCAACGCCGCACTGCCGTCCCACACCAATCGATCTGAACCGACGGCGAAGTAGCTGGCCAGTTCGGCCGTGCCCCAGACCACGATGACCGCTGCGAAAGGCAAAAGCAGCGTGCTTGAATAAAGTGCTGCGGCCCTCCGGCGGTTGATGGTGCAGCGGCGGAGACGAACCAATAGTACGGCGAAATATGCAATCGCCAGCACCACGGCAAGGATTGGCGCACCGTAGAACACAGCGATCTTTATCGCGAGCAACACGACTGTACCCTGACATCCACCACGCGGATAAGGTTATTTCTCCTTTCATGATAGGCCGTCCAATAGTGGAAGCAAGTTCCTCCGCCAGCACCGCACGCCACCCGCCCGCTGCGCGTGCCGTTCCCCCTTGCGCCCAGTGTTCCGAATTCACTGATTCTCTGCAACTTTCGCGGGGTCATGAACTTATCCGATCTCGTCCAGACCCTGATTCTTGAATATTCAGCGGAATCGGAGCTCGGTCCCCGTATCATAATGCGCACGGAGAAAACCAAAAAGCGCCAATTCGACCACCGGGCGCAAGCATGCCCGTAACAAGTTCCGCGTCGTGGAACGTACGACGACGACGCTCGACAAGATGACAGTCTCGGTCGGCACCTACCGGCTTATCGAAGGGTCCGGTACGCTGCTCTTCGAGCCCGGTGATTCGTCAATCTGGACGCGCTTGCCACGCCCTGCCGCCTCGCGCACCTGAGCTGCGCACCGTTCAGAAATGCAGTCTTACAACCCCGCCTGCGACACGAACTTCGGATTGAGATACGCCTCGATCGCTTCGCTCCCGCCTTCCGAGCCGTAGCCTGAGTCCTTCACGCCGCCGAAGGGCACTTCCGGCAGGGCGAGGCCCAGATGGTTGATGGTGATCATGCCGGTCTCGACCGATGCGGCGATCGCGTTGGCGGTCTTCGCGGAACGCGTCCACGCGTAGGCGGCGAGCCCATACGGCAGGCGGTTGGCTTCGCTCACCGCGTCGTCAAAGTTGCGGAACGGGTTGATGATCGCGAGCGGGCCGAACGGCTCCTGGCTCATCGCCAAGGCGTCCTTCGGCAGCTCCGCGATCACCGTGGGTTCAAAGAAGTTGCCCTTTTCGCCGATGGGATAGCCGCCGGCGAGCACTTTGCCGCCGTGCCTCTTCGCGTCTTCGACGTGGGCTTCAATCGCGCGCTGCCGCCGTGGGTTGGCGAGCGGGCCCATCTTCGTTGCCTTGTCCAGTCCGTCGCCGACCTTGATCGCCTTGGCCCCCGCGACGAATTTCTCGACGAAGTTGTTGTAGACCCCTTCTTGCACCAGGAAGCGCGTCGGCGAAATGCACACCTGCCCGGCGTTGCGGTATTTCATGAAGATCACGGCGTGAAGGCGGCCACCGGCCCCACCGGCTCTTTGATCACCAGTTGGTAGACGCCTTCGGCGCGCGCCGGGATCACGCGCCCGTAGGTGCGGCGGGATTCTTCGGCGAACCAGTCGATGATGTCCGCGCCAGCGAGTACATCCTGTTTCGCCTCGGCCAGCGCTTTGCCCTGCTCCATGGTAAGGATCGGCGCAACCGTGTCGGCGCGCTCGCGAAAGAGATTCGCCGCCTTGCGCATGAGCTTCGAGCGTTCGAACGCCGAAATCCTGCCCCAGGTCTTGAAGCCCTGATCCGCGGCCTCCAGTGCGCGATCGAGATCGGCGCGCTCGGCATAGGCGACGGTGCCGATCTCATTGCCGTTGGCCGGGTTTACGACCGGCAGGGTGCAGCCGGAGGCGCTCGGGCCCCAGACGCCGTTGATGAAAAGCTGAGTGTTGGGATACATGATGGTTTAGCTGGTGTCAGCAGTCAGAAGATTGTTTCATTCATGGAGCACCTTTTAGCATAAATCACGCGATGGGAAGTGGCGGCAACGGAAAAGTGGGGCAGCTTCAGATTACGGAAGTGTACCTGAACAAAAGTTGCACTGATCCTATTTATTGACGTAGGTGTCGCAAAGTCTTCCGGATACCGCCTTGACATTTCCGCCAGCTCCTCTTCAAAAGACCCGGGGGCGTGCGCCGACCCCCCCGGCGTCGGCGTCATGTTTTGATCCCCACCTGCGGTTGCACTAAGATAGCAGTATTCTCCGCGAGGCCGACTGCGAACCACCCCTGCGCGTTCGGCATGTGGACAAGGAACCCTTTCGATGCAATTCGACGGTAAGCGCACGCTGCACGAGATCAAGATCAACGGCGCGTCATACGACTACTACAGCCTCCCCGCGGCGGAGGCGGCGGGGCTGTCCGGAGTGGCGCGCCTTCCCTACACGCTCAAGATCGTGCTGGAAAACCTGATCCGCCAGCAAGCCGAAGGAACAGCGAGCAGCGAAGACGTGAACGCGGTCCTCGAGTGGCTGCGCGCCCGCACCTCCGAGCACGAGATCGGTTTCAAGCCCGCTCGCGTGCTCATGCCCGATTCCTCCGGCATTCCCTTGCTCGGCGACATGGCGGCCATGCGCGATGCGATGGCTCGACTCGATGGCGATCCGCGGCGCCTGAACCCTCTCACCCCGGTTGATTTCATCGTCGATCATTCGGTGATGGTGGACGAATACGGCAATGCGGGGGCGATGGTGCGCAACATGGCGCTGGAGCTTGCTCGCAACAGGGAGCGCTACGAGTTCCTGCGCTGGGGCAGCCGGGCCTTCGAGCAACTCAAGGTGATCCCGCCGGGCACCGGCATCTGCCACCAGATCAACCTGGAGCATCTCGCACGTGTCGTATGGACGCGCGAGCACGGCGGGCGGGTCCTCGCCCTTCCCGACTCGGTCATCGGCATGGACAGCCATACGCCCATGATCAACGGACTCGGCATCGTCGGCTGGGGCGTCGGCGGGGTCGAAGGCGGCGTTGCCGCGCTGGGCGAGCCGGTCGCGATGCTGATCCCCGAAGTGGTCGGCTGCCGTGTGACGGGCAAGCGGCGACCGGGCGTCACTGCCACCGACATCGTGCTTACCATCACGCACTTGATGCGCCGGCACAAGGTGATCGGCAAGTTCATCGAGTTCTTCGGCCCGGGCGTGGACGAACTCACGCTGCCGGACCGCGCCACTATCGCCAACATGACCCCCGAGTACGGCGCGACGGTGGGCTATTTTCCCGTGGATGCCGAAACGCTGCGTTTTCTGCGGCTGACGGGTCGTGATGCGCAGCAGGTCGCGCTGGTCGAAGCGTATTGCAAAGCTCAGGGCTTGTGGCGCGATGCGGGCACCGCGGTCCCTGACTACACGGCCGTGGTGGAAATCGATCTCGGCGCCGTCGAGCCGAGCGTAGCCGGCCCGCGGCGGCCCAACGAGCGCGTGCCGCTGCCGCAGGCGCCGCAAACCTTCCGCGGCGCCTATCCCGGCAACGCCAACGCGGTCGCGGTCAAGGGTGCTGATTTCCGGCTGCACAGCGGCGATGTGGTCATCGCAGCGATCACGAGTTGCACCAACACGTCGAACCCGGCGGTGATGATCGGCGCGGGCCTGCTCGCGCGCAATGCACGGGCGCGCGGGCTCAAGAGCAAGCCGTGGGTGAAGACCTCGCTCTCGCCCGGCTCGCGGGTGGTCTCCGATTACCTCGCCGGGAGCGGCCTTAATCAGCCGCTCGAGGAGCTGGGGTTTCACCTGACCGGCTACGGCTGCATGACCTGCATGGGCAATTCGGGACCGCTCGCCGACCCGGTGGCGCTGGCTATCGAAGAGGGCGAACTCGCCGCCGTTGCGGTGCTCTCCGGCAATCGGAACTTCGAAGGCCGCATCCATCCCAGCGTGCGCGCAAATTTCCTCGCCTCGCCGCCGCTCGTGGTGGCCTACGCACTGGCGGGCTCCATCCTCAAGGACGTATCGTCGGAGCCGCTCGGCGAGGACCGCGCCGGCCGGCCGGTGTACCTGCGTGATCTCTGGCCCGAAGACGAAGAAGTGCGCCGGATCGTGGAGAAGACCCTCACGCCGGAAGTGTTTCGCAGCCGATATGAAAAGACCGCGGAAGACGGCGCGAAGTGGGCCGGCGGCACAACGGCTGCTGCCACCCTCTTCTCCTGGAACCCGGGCAGTACCTTCATTCGCCGCCCGCCGTTCTTCGACGACGTGGAAGCCGAGCCGGCGCCGGTGCAGGACATACGGGGCGCGCGCATGCTCGCGATGTTCGGCGACATGCTCACCACCGATCACATCTCACCGATCGGCGCGATCCCGGCGAAGTCGCCCGCGGGCCGCTACTTGCAGTCGCTCGGCATCGCGCCTGAAGACTTCGTCAACTACGCCTCGCGCCGGCTCAACCATGACGTGATGACGCGCGGCACGTTCGCCAACCTGCGGATCCGCAACGAGCTGACGCCCAATGTGGAAGGAAGCTGGACGCGGCATGTGCCGAGCGGCGAGGAGATGTCGATTTTTGATGCGGCCGAGCGCTACCGCGGGGAAGGCGTGCCGCTGATCGTCATCGCGGGCTCCGAGTATGGGGCGGGCTCATCGCGCGACTGGGCCGCGAAGGGCACGCGGCTTCTCGGCGTGCGTGCCGTGATCGCGGAATCGTTCGAGCGCATACACCGGTCCAATCTCGTGGGTCTCGGCGTGCTGCCGCTGCAGCTCGTGGATGGCGCGACCCGCAAGACGCTTAAGCTCGACGGCAGCGAAGTGTTCGATATCACCGGACTGGAAGCCGGCATCACGCCACGCATGGATGTTTCGTGCATCATCACGCGGGCGAACGGCAGGCGCGAGACGATCCGGCTGCGCTCACGGCTCGATACGCGAGCCGAAGTCGAGTATTACCATCACGGCGGCATCTTCCATTACGTCCTGCGCCGCCTCATCAAGGAGGAACCATCGGCATGAGCCCGCGAAAAAAATTGCGTGAACTCGTAAACGGCAAGCGCTACGTCATCGTGCCCGGCGCCTACGACCCGCTGACCGCCCGGCTCGTTCAGCTCGCCGGCTTCGAGGCCGTCTACCTCACCGGCGGCGGGTATTCCCGCGCCAACGGACTCCCCGATCTGGGGCTTTTCACCATGAGCGAGAACGTCGAGTTCATCTCGCGGGCGGTGGAGGCGGTCGACATTCCGGTGATCGCGGACATGGATACGGGCTACGGCAACGCGCTCAACGTGATTCGCGCGATGCGCGAGTTTGAGAAGACGGGCATCGCCGCCTTCCACCTCGAGGACCAGGTGTCGCCGAAGAAGTGCGGGCACTACGAGGGCAAGCAGCTCGTCAGCAAGGCGGAGATGGCGGGCAAGATCAACGCGGCGGTCGACACCCGCCGTGATCCGGATATGGTGATCATCGCGCGCACCGATTCCCGGGCGGTGGAAGGAATCGAGGCGGCGATTGACCGGATGAACGCCTATCTCGAGGCCGGCGCCGACGTGGGTTTCGTGGAGGCGCCGCAAACCGTGGAAGAAATGGAAAAGATACCGCGAAGCATCGGGAAACCCGCTCTGGTCAACATATTCGAGGGCGGGAAGACGCCCCCGCTCCCCGCGAAGCAACTGGAGGCAATGGGCTACCGCATCGGCATCTATCCTTCGCAAACGCACCGCGCGGCGATTTTTGCCGCACAGGAGGTGTTGGCGGTGCTCAAGCGCGACGGCGATACCGCGGCGATCGAGCATCGCCTGGCGACGTTCAACGACCGCGAGCAGGCGGTAAATACCGCGCGCTGGCGCGAGCTCGAACGCAGATATTTGGGTGATGAGTGATGGGTGATGGGTAATGGGTGTTGGGTGACGAATCGCTCGTCGCCGATTATCTTCCAACGAGGAGGACAAAACATGAAGTACGGTTTGGCGCGCCATACGATGCGTATGGCCTCTATTGCGTTGCTCATAGGCGGAACGACCGGCGCCGCAGCACAAGCGTATCCCACGAAACCGATTCGCGTGATCGTTCCGAGCGGCGCCGGCGGGAGCGTGGATACGCTCACCCGCCTTGTGGGGCAGAAAATGTCGGCAAGCCTGGGCCAGCAGGTGATAGTCGAGAACCGCTCGGGGTCCGGCGGAGTGATCGGCACCGAGATCGCGGCGCGGGCGTCGCCCGACGGCCATACGCTGCTTGTGGCCTATGGGAGCCACGTCGTGAATCCGACCTTGTATCCCAAGCTGCCCTACGATACCGTCAAGGACTTCGCGCCGATCACGCAGATCGCGGTCCAGCCGCTACTGGTCAACGTCCATCCCTCTCTGCCCGTGAAGTCGGTCAAGGACTTGATCGCGCTCGCCAAGGCGCGCCCCGGGCAGCTCAATTACGGTTCGGCGGGCAGCGGCAGCGGCGGGCATCTCGCCACCGAGATCCTGAGCATGATGGCGGGGATCAAAATGACGCACGTGCCGTATAGGGGGTCGGCGGCGGCGATGATGGACGTCGTCGCGGGTAACACGCAGCTCATGATCCTCACCCTCATCACTTCGCTGCCGCAGGTGCGCGCCGGGAAGCTCCGCGCCATCGGCGTTACCAGCGCCCAACGCTCTCCGGTCGTGCCTGAAGTGCCCACGGTCGCCGAGACGATTCCGGGTTACGAAGTGGAGGTTTCGTACTTCATGCTCGCGCCTGCCGGCACGCCGCGCGACATCATCACGAAGCTGCACGCCGAGGCGGCGCGTGCCCTGAAGCAGCCGGACGTTGTGGAGCGCCTGGCGCGCGACGGCGCAAGGCCGGTCGGCAATACGCCCGACGAGACCGCGCGCTATATCGACCGGGAGATCGTGAAGTGGGGCAAGGCCGTCAAGGCCTCCGGTGCGAAGGAACGGTGAGCTCAACGGCGACTCTTTGCCGAGTGCGGTGCCCGCAACGAAGTCACAGATGTCCGCCACTCCCTGGAACGCCTTCGGGGTCATGCCGGCCGCCCCGAGGGTCTTCGAGATCTCGAGCATCTCCAGAACCCAACGATTAGCCTTGGGCGGCATGATGGGGAGCTGGCCCAGAACCCACTCGTAAATAGCCGCGCGCGAAATCGACCGCGGCGCCCGGGTTCATGATCGAGAGCACGACGTCGCATTCGGCGACGAGCCGCGCGACCGTGCCGAGATCGGTCAACCCGGCCTCGCGTGCCAGCGCACGGCTGCGCTCGCTACGCTTGTCGAGTGCGGTGCAGACGGCAAATCCCTTCGCCTTGATCTGCATCGCCACCGCCTGTCCCATGTCGCCGCGGGTCATCAAACCCACTCTTTCGAATCTCATAGGGTCCTCGTGTCAGTCAAAAGCCCAAATTTGTTACGCGACATCAAGCGATGCGACGAACTGTCCGAACCAAACAAGGCCGAGAGGCCATACGCCCAGTTGGGCTGCCGTCCCCATGTGCCCTTGATTACCGGCATCGATCAGCGTCGAACCCCATGCTGTAGCAAAGGCTCCGGCGCGCTTGAAAGATACACGGTCGTCATTGCGGCTTGCCACCACCGCTGATGGAAACGGCAAGCGTGCCAGGATCATGCGCCCAAAGCCGCGCGTGGGCGAGTCGGGTGCGCCTTCGAGGCGGTCCCGATCGGTCGGTGCGACCAGGAATGCACCCGCCACCTTTTGCGCGAGCACCGGTTGGTCGAACGCCCAGCGCATGGTGAGCGATGTGCCGAGGCTATGTGCAGCCAGCACGATCGGCCGCGTGCTCTGCGCTACTGCCTGCGTGAGACGAGCGGACCACTCGGCATAAACAGGTTGATCCCAATTGGCCTGCTGCACCCGCCGAAAGCTGGGAAAGGCCTTCTCCCACGCAGTCTGCCAATGCCCGGCGCCCGAGCCGCCCAAGCCGGGGAGGATGAGCACCGTGAGGTCTTGGATGTCACGCATGGAGCGCCTTTTCGCCATAAGCCGGGGATAGTGAAGGCAGCGGGAATTCAGCCGGAATGAACGATCCTTCCGCCTTCAGCCTTCCTCCTTCCGCCTTGGCTACAGCCCTTCGACAATCCGCAGGTCCCGCTCCGCTCCATCGCCTAGCGCCTTGACCGCGGCCTGATAGCCCGGGCTGTCGTGCACTTCGATCGCCCGCTGCACGCTGTCGAACTCGATTACCACCACGCGCTGCATGATGCCCGCCTCGTACACCTTCGTCGGGTCGCCGCGCACCAGGAATTTCGCGCCCGCCGCCTGCATCACGGGGCCCGCGAGCTCGCGGTACGCCTCGACCTTCTCCGGGTCCTTGATGGAACGAAACATGTTGATCCAGTACCCCTTGGCCATGGTGAGTCTCCTCTTTTGAGTGATGGGTGATGAGTGACGCGTAGCAAGGATAAAGGAGAAAGGCGGAAGGAGAAAGACCCGCACAGACTTGACGGCGCCGCGCGCCAAGCGGAAGCTTGCCCGCAGTGAATTAGCCGCAAGGACACGACCGTGCTCGACAAGACAATCAAGCCCAGTTCCATCGTCAAACACCTCGATGAGTACGTGATCGGCCAGGACGAGCCCAAGAAGATCGTGGCGGTCGCCGTCTATGCGCATTACCGCAAGATCGAGAAAGCGCGGAAGGACTCGCTCGAGCTGATCAAAAGCAACGTGCTGCTGATCGGCCCGTCCGGCACCGGCAAGACCCTGCTGTGCGAGACGCTGTCGCGGGTGCTCGGCGTCCCGTTCGTGACGGCGGACGCCACTTCGATTGCGCAGACCCGCTACGTCAACGAGGAGATCGAGGCCATCCTAAAGCGGCTGGTGGACAAGACGGACGGCGATCTTGCCCGGGCCCAGCTCGGCATCGTCTTCATAGACGAGATCGACAAGCTCAAGGCCGCCGGCGGCCAGGTCCGCAGCGTCTCGGGGGAGAGCGTGCAGCACGCGCTGCTCAAAATCATGGAAGGCTCGCAGGTCAAGCTCGGCACCGGTCAGTACATCGACACGACCAGCATCCTGTTCATCTGCGGCGGGGCGTTCGTCGGTCTTGACGACATCATGTCCAGGTCCCACACCTACGGGTTCATTTCCACCTCGGAGAACGACGACAAGAACATCCTCGACCGGCTCAACGCCCGGGTGAAACCGACCGACCTGTTCGAGTTCGGACTGATCCCCGAATTCACCGGGCGGCTGCCCATCGTCGCCCGCTTCCACGACCTCACCAAGCAGATGCTGGTGCGAATCCTCATCGAGCCCAGGAACTGCATCTACAACCAGTACTCGGAAATCCTCAAAAACGAGGGCGTGGAGCTTGCCATCGAGCGCAAGGTGTTCGAGCAGATCGCGGACCTCGCCATCGAATACCAGGCCGGCGCCCGCAGCCTGCGCGGGATATTCGAGGAGCTGATTACCCCCATCCTCTACGTCGTCCCGGACGATCCGACCATACGCAGGGTCGAGATCGAATCGCTGTTCACCGAGCCGCGCTATGTGAGGCGGGGATGAAGGCGGAACGATGGAGGATGACGTCAATCAGCCGTCACCGTTGTCCGATCACCGCGTCGCGACCGTATCCTCTTCCACCAACGGCCCGATCAACAGCGCAACCTGGGGCTGTCCGGCCTCGATGAGCGCAACGGGCTAGAGGCGATTCGTATCCGGTTTGGCGCTGCCGTCCGCCGCGTTGATGTTGGACGCCGAGTAAAGGCCCCACACCACACCGGCAATCAACAGGATCGGGTTGCTCAGCCCGGCCCACACCGAAAGCGAGCGGCCGGTGAGCGTGCCGCTCACGACCGCGTTCGTCCGCTGCAGGGCCACCCGCTCGTCCGGGTCCATGGGCACGGCGTCCAGGGCCTTTCCGACGACTCCCTTGTAGACCACGTCGCCCACGTCGGGCGGCGGCCGCGGGGCATCCTCCGCCCGCGCCGGGATCGCCAGCAGCAGGCATGCAGCTAGAACGACGGGGCGACTAATCACCATGGCAACCCGAGATTCAGCAAGCAGCGTGCCATTAAGATATTCTCTCGATTTGCCGGGGATTGTACCCGACAGCTCGGCGCGTGCAACAAAATGAACTCCCCTCTCTCCCAGTCGTGGGGGAGAGGGCTACGGTGAGGGGGTGGCTCGACGTCATTTCGTTACGGACTCTCAATAGACCAACGTAGCAACGGGCCCATGGTGGTGCCGAATATGGGAATCGCGCTCCAACATGGTGCGCCACGAACGCCACTCGCCTTCCGTAATCATTACCCTACGTCATACGGCGTAGTCCGGGTTTGATCTAACGCAAATAATTCACAGATCGGGCCAGGCGAGAGAGGTGTCAACACGCGGCGGTGCCGCCTACGTTCTTTCAACATGGACCGGCACCGCTCAGGCGGAGTAGCCGCCGTCGACCGCAAGGCTTGCGCTGGTGATGAAGCTCGCGCCCGCTGCCTGCGCGAGATATTCGAGGAACTCATCACCCCCATCCTCGACACCGTTCCGGACGATCCGACCATGCGCAGGGTCGAGATCGAGTCGCTGTTCACCGAACCACGGTATATAAGGAAGGGATGACGGATTGCGTGAAACCCGTTGGGGCCGTTAAGCGCATTGAGGTGCGCCCTGCGCCGGTCGAAACGAGGGCGGCTCGTCCGCTCAGTGATCCAAGAGCCAGCGTTTGGGGAAGGTGAGCGTCGCGGGTGACGGAAGCTACACCGACCTTGGGAGCGGTCTAGCTCCCAGCGTCCGCGCGAACGCCTGCATCCCGTAGTGGAACGCGATGAAGGCGCCCAACTCCATGATCTGCGCCTCGGTGTAGTGCTTCTTGCCTTCGTCGTAGAAGGCGGCGTCCACTTTTTCGGGGTTGAGGTACATGTCGCGCGCGTAACACAGCGCCCATTTCTCGGCCGCAGTGAAGCGCGGGTTGTCTTCGAACTTTCCCGATCCCGCCGTGATCGTTTCCTCGTCGAGCCCCGCCTGCATTGCCCGTGCCGAGCGCAAGCCGCCGAAGTACGGATCGCCCGCGATCCGGGCGAGCCGCACGCGGATGATTTCCTTAAGCTGGTGGTCCACGTTGCCTTCGGTGTGCGAAAGGAGCATGGCTCGGAGCAGCGCCTTTGCGTGTGCCGGCGCGCGCGCGAGGATTCGGGGGAAGAGGGTGTCCGGAACGCCCAGCTCTTCGCCGCGCCGGATCAGCTCCAACAGCTCCGCGTCGCGGATCTCGGTGGAGCTTAACGGCTCAACGTGCGGCATG
>MERG01000445.1:0-15375 GCA_001771985.1 Betaproteobacteria bacterium RIFCSPLOWO2_12_FULL_62_13
GAAAGAGAAATCTTACTGCTACCTCGACACGCACGCCGGCATCGGGCGCTACGATCTCATGCATCCCTGGGCGCAGAAAGCGCGCGAGCACGAGAACGGCATCGGACGTCTGTGGGAGCGCCAGGACATTCCGGAAGCGCTCGCGCCCTATATGGACGCGGTGCGAGCGGAAAACCGGAGCGCGAAACTCAGGTTGTACCCCGGCTCGCCGCTGATTGCGCTCAAGCTGCGGCGCCCGGGCGACCGCATGGTGCTCACCGAACTCGACAGGAAGGACTGCGCGGAGCTACAGGCTCTGTTGGAACGCGAACGCAACGTCGCGGTGCACCTCATGGACGGCTACCAGGCGCTCAAGGCGTTTCTTCCACCGCAGGAGCGGCGGGGACTCGTATTCATCGACTCGTCGTTTGACCGTGCCAGGGAGTTCGCCCGCATCGCCCGGGCGCTTAAAGAAGCGCACGCTCGCTGGGCGACCGGCACCTACGCCATCTGGTATCCGCTGATGGACCCCGGCGCCATGCGCGGCTTCGCGCGCAACATCCAGAATACCCAGATTCGCAAGATCCTCCAGCTCGAGCTGCTGGTCCAGGATCGCGCCTTCGACGTCATCGTGCCAGGCTGCGGCATGCTAGTCGTCAATCCGCCGTGGCATTTCGAGGATGAAGCGCGCCCATTGCTTCGCTGGCTGTGGAGCGCGCTCTCGGTCGAGGGCGCGGGCGGCGCGAGCGTTAACTGGCTCGTGCCGGAATAGAAACTATTGGAAGAGACTTGCGCCTTGCCGGCACGGCATCGGTAAGCTATTATTGCCGTTAAAGTATTACCAAAACCATCGATGAAACTCTTATCGCTCAAGGTTCCTGACACCCTCGACCGGAAGCTCGTCGCAGCCATTCGCCGCCGGCGCATCGCCAAGAGCACACTGGTTCGCCAAGCGTTGGAACAATATCTCGACGACACGAAAGCGGTGCGGCGTGGCTCGTTCATTGAACTTGCCAGCGACCTGGTCGGCAGCGTAAGGGACGCACCTCCTGACTTGTCCTCGAATCCGCGCCACCTTGCCGACTTCGGTGCATGACCTTGCAACGGTGCATCGTTGATGCGGGGCCCCTCGTAGCCGTACTGAGTCAGCGCGACCGCTACCATGCCTGGGCAGAGGGCGCCTTCGCCGACGTCACGGCCCCCGCGGTAACCTGTGAAGCGGTGCTCGCTGAAGCATGGCACCTGCTGCGCGGTACCGCTGCCGGGCAAGTCGCGCTTCTGGAACTGATCGCGTCGGGCGTCGTAGCGGTCGGGTTTTCCCTGATGTCGGAACTCGCGGCCGTGCGTCGCTTGGTAGCGCGTTACCGAGACCGCCCGATGTCGCTGGCGGATGCGTGCCTGGTGCGCATGACCGAGCTGCATGAGGGCGCCCCCGTTCTTACACTTGATCAGGACTTTTCGGTATATAGAAAGCATGGCAGGCAGGTTATTCCCTTGATTTCGCCTTTTGCCTGAGGCGGCCGCCCAACGATCCGACCGCTACAGCAAGACACTCGACATGGACGAGGATAGCGGGGCGCGTCCAATGCTCTCCGCGTGCTTTGCATCGCGCTCCGAATCCTTCGGATACTTGTCGAGCCGCAGCTGCATGGCCTTGAGGTGGCACGGCAGATGCGTGAGCTGCCCCCATGGCGCCGCGCCTTGAAACCGGCGGGCCGTTCGGAGCAGACAATCGAGCCACCCGTGATAGAATCCTTCTGAAAAAACCATCGTCAGTCCGAGTATGACGCGGCATGCGTCCGCGCCAATCATGAGGAGGCTAATCCGTGCTGCACAGATCGTTTGTCCTGGCCCTGTCGTTGACGGCATTCCTGCTGTCACACACATCCTGGGGCCAAACCTATCCCAGCCGCCCGGTGCGTGTGATCGTCGGGTTCGGCGCGGGAGCGCCCGACACGGTGACGCGCATCGTGGCGCAGCAGCTTGCGTCCCAGATGGGCCAGCCGTTCGTCGTCGACAATCGTCCGGGCGCAAACGGCATCATCGGCGCCGACATGGTGGCGAAGGCGGCCCCGGACGGCCACACGCTGCTGGTGACGTCGGCCTCGTTCGCGGTCAACCCCAGCATCCACAAGAAACTCCCCTTCGACGTGCGGAAGGACTTCGTGCCCGTCACCAATCTCGCCAGGGGCGGCGGATATATCCTTGCTGCGAATCCGTCGCTGCCCGCGAAGTCAGTGCAGGAACTGATAGCGCTTGCCAAGAAACCCGGAAGCAAGCTTTCTTTCGGATCCGCGGGCATCGGCAATACACTTCATCTCGCCGGCGGGCTGTTCAACGTGCGCGCCGGGACGAGGATGGTGCACGTGCCGTACAAAGGCGCCGGGCCGGCGATCAGCGCGCTGATCAGCGGAGAAATTCAGGTCATGTTCGTGACGACTCCGCTGGGACTTCCCCATATCCAGGCCGGCAGGCTGCGGCCGCTGGCGTATACCGGGCTCGCGCGCGCGTCCTTCCTGCCCAACGTGCCCACGATGCATGAGGCGGGAGTACCCAACATGGTGCTGGATTCGATGAGCTGGTACGGCATGTTTGCGCCCGCCAGGACGCCGGCGAAGATTACCTCGAAGCTCCAGACCGAGGCGCAGACTGCGGTACGGAATCCGCAGGTGACGGAACGCCTGCAGGCCTTGCGGCTGGAGCCGCTCGGCAACACGTCTTCCGAGTTCAAGACGTTCCTCGATGACCAGTTCCAGCGGTTTACCGAGATGGTGCGGCTTGCCGGGCTAAAAACCGAGTGAGCAGCCGGAAATCCCGGTTGATCGTGCTTTTTTCTGGGGAGGTTGAATGCAAGGACGTATCAGACGCGTGGTCACGGGCCACGATGAAAACGGCAAGGCGATCGTCCTATCGGACGGCCTTGCGCCGGCGGTGCGCCCCCACCCGCTGCGCCCCGGCCATATTTCGGTGGACCTCTGGAAAACCGACGCTTCGCCAGTGATCCTAAAAAAGGACGCGCCTGATCCGATGCTGGGGCCGCGCCAGATTCACCCGGCCGAGCGCGGCACGGTGTTTCGCATCTCCGAAATCCCGCCGGAAACCGACGCCGTCCGGAACGTGGACCCGGAAAAAGCGCGGGAAGTGTTCAAGTCGATGGGAAACGAGAGCGCCTCCACCTTCGGGCGCGGCGGCCGCCATCCGTTCATGCACCGCACCGAGACGATCGACTACGCCGTTGTTCTCTCCGGTGAGATCTACCTGTTGCTCGACGAACAGGACGTGCACCTGAAAGCGGGAGACGTGGTGATCCAGCGCGGCACCAACCACGCCTGGAGCAACCGCTCGGACAAGCCGTGCCTCATGCTGTATGTGCTGATCGACGGCCAGTTCGATCCGGAACTCAAGGAAAAATTCGGGAACGGCCACTGACGGCACCGAGACCTCCTAGCGCATCGCGTTCCAAATCCTGTCGAGTCGCTTGTACGAAACCGGGTACGGAGTTTTCAGTTCCTGCGCGAAGAGCGAAACGCGCAGTTCCTCGATGTGCCAGCGGAATTCATCGAGCCGCGGATCGACCGCTCTTGTCCTGCGCTGCCTGTCCAGGCGCTCCTCAAAGCGCTTCGCGAGCTCGGTGATGCTCGCCGTGTGCTTCGCATCGCGCTCCGGATCTTTCGGATACTTGTCCAGTCTGAGCTGCATCGCCTTGAGATAGCGCGGCAGATGCGCGAGCTGCTCCCACGGCGTCGCGCCGAAAAAACCCTTGTAAACGAGCCGCGAGAGTTGGCCGCGGATGTCGGCCGCGGGGCGCGCGAGTGCGCTGCTGCCGCTGCCAAGCTTCACCGCAACGCGCTGGTATTCCGCGGCGATCGCCGAGAACAAGCGGCACGCCGCCTCGGTCACCGCCGGCAGCCGTGCGCGTGCGCGGCCGCGCTGCGCCTCAAACTCCTTCTGTGTTCTGGGCAGAGGATCCTCCCCAATAAAAGCGCGGTCGGTGATTGCCGAAATCAGGTCCTCCCTCAAATCGTCCACGCTCGCCACGCTGCGTAATTGCAGTGTCGCCTGGTCAAACCCGCGCAGGTTCTTCTCGAACTGCTTTATCTGCTCCTTGAGGGTAAAGCGCATCAACCGCCGCACACCGCCGCGCATCGCAAGATCCGCGGCCCGCCGGAGGTCAAACAGCCGGATCGCGACACTCTCGCCTTCATCAACGAGCGCGGGATAGCCGACGAGGTTGCGCGCGTTGCGGGTAAACGAAATCTGCTGCGGCAGATCACCGAAGTCCCAGACCCGAAGATTGTCACGCTCGATGCCGGCCTTCGCCTTGCCGAAGGTGAGCTGTGCGGCCTGGCCAAGCTGCGTCTTGAGCGCGGCGACATCGCGCCCGCTCGAGAGTTCGCGCCCCGCGTCATCGACCACGCGAAAATTCATCCTGAGATGCGGCGGCACATCGGCGTTTTCCCACATATCGGCGGCAACGGGGACGCGCGCCCGCTTTTGCACGAAACCGGCCAACGCCGTCTCGAAGGTTTCGCGCCTTTCTCCTCTCTCCTCTCTCCTCTCTCCTCTCGCGCATTCCGCAAGGAATGCAGTGACTTGTTCCGGCACCGGCACCAGATTCCGGCGGATCGCCTTCGGCAGGGCCTTGAAATGCCACGCCACCTTTTCGCGAATGAGGCCCGGCACCAGCCAGTCAAACGGCGTCGGTTCCAGGCGGTTGAGCAGATGCAGCGGCACCGTCACCGTCACGCCGTCGAGCGCATGGCCGGGATCAAAACGATATTTGAGCCCGAGTTCGACATCGCCCGCGCGCAGCGTTTCCGGAAACTGCTCCTCGGTAATGTCGGCGGCGGCGTGCCGCATCAGGTATTCGCGCGTGAGAAACAGAAGTTTCGAATTCGCCTGTTCCGCTTCGCGCCGCCACTTCTCGAAACCCACGCCGTTAAAGACGGCTTGTGGAATCAGTGCGTCGTAGAACCCGAAAATCGTGTCCTCGCCCACCAGCACGTCGCGCCTGCGCGCCTTGTGTTCCAGCTCCTGAACGTCCTTGACCAGAGTTCGGTTGTGCTCGAAAAACGGCGCATGTGTTTCGTACTCGCCGGCGGCGAGCGCCTGGCGGATGAAAATCTCGCGCGCCTCCTTCGGATTGAGCGGGCCGTAGTGGACGCGGCGTTTCGGCACGACGGTAAGCCCATAGAGCGTGACGCGCTCGAAGGCCGCGACCATCGCCCGCGCCTTCTCCCAGTGCGGATCGAAGTAATGGCGACTGACGAGCTGCCGCGCGATCGGCTCGATCCATTCCGGCTCGATCTTAGCGGCACAACGCGCGTAAAGCCGGGTGGTTTCGACCAGTTCGGCTGCCATCACCCACTTGGGCTGCGCTTTTCTCAGGACCGAGCCGGGAAAGATCGTGAACTTGATGCCTCGCGCGCCGAGATACTCGGCGCCCTCCTCGGTCTTGCAGCCGAGGTTGCCGAGCAGCCCTGCGAGCAGGGCGCGGTGGATTTGCTCGTAGGTCGCCGGCGTTTCGTTGGCGTGCATCCCCATTTCACCTACCAGCGCGGCAAGCTGGCCGTGGATGTCGCGCCATTCGCGCATGCGCCGATGCGAGAGAAAGTTCTCGTGCAGAAGCTCGGCGAGCTTGCGATTCGACTTCTTGTGCTTCAGCGCTTCCTCGAAGAATTTCCAGAGCTTGAGATAGGTTAGAAAATCCGAGTGCTCGTCCTGAAACTGCTCTTGCGCGCGGTCAACGGCATCCGCCCGCTCGTGCGGCCGTTCGCGCGGGTCCTGGATGGAAAGTGCCGAAGCGATGACGAGCACCTCAGTGAGGCATCCCTCCTCCTTCGCGGCAAGTATCATGCGTGCTATCCGCGGATCAATGGGGAACTTCGCGAGCTGCCAGCCGACTGTGGTGAGGTTGTTGCGCTCGTCCACCGCGCCGAGTTCCGTGAGGAGCTGGTAGCCGTCGGCGATAATGCGCGGGCTGGGCGCATCGAGGAATGGAAAATCCTCGACCTCCCCGATCCTCAGCGACTTCATGCGCAGGATCACCGAAGCGAGCGAGGAGCGCAGGATCTCCGGATCGGTGTACTCGGGCCGCGCGGCATAGTCCTCTTCCGAATAGAGGCGGATGCACACCCCCGCCGCGACGCGCCCGCAGCGCCCGGCGCGCTGGTTCGCCGAGGCGCGCGAGATTTTCTCCACCTGCAACTGCTCGACCTTGTTGCGGTAGCTGTAGCGGTTGATGCGCGCAAGCCCTGTATCGACCACGTAGCGGATGCCGGGCACGGTGAGCGAGGTCTCGGCGACGTTGGTGGCAAGCACGATGCGGCGCGCGCCGCCCGGCTTGAAAACGCGCTCCTGCTCCTCGAACGAGAGCCGCGCATAGAGCGGCAGAATTTCCGCACGCTGGATGCCTGTCCTGAGCTTGTCGAAGGAGTGCTTGCGCAGCGCCTCGGCAGTTTCGCGAATCTCGCGCTCACCGGGCAGAAACACCAGGACGTCGCCGCCGGCGCGCTCGCGCGCGAGTTCATCCACCGCGTCGATGATCGCCTGCTCGATGTCGTGCTCTTCGATCTGCGACTCCCTTCCCTTTCGCGACGAAAGGGAAGGCTCGAATCCCCCCTCTCCATTCCCCCATCCCTGACCCTTCCCCCGTAAAGGGGGAAGGGAAGCTCGAGCCTCCCCTCTCCCGTTCCTGGGAGAGGGGTCGGGGGTGAGGGCTGGAGGGGCGGGGGTGAGGGTACTAGAGCCGAGCGGCCGCCAGCGGACTTCCACCGGATAGGTGCGGCCCGAGACCTCGATCACCGGCGCGCCGCCGAAGTGCCTGGAAAAGCGCTCGGCATCGATCGTCGCGGAGGTGACGATCACCTTGAGATCGGGACGCCGCGGGAGCAGACGCTTCACATACCCGAGCAGGAAATCGATGTTGAGGCTGCGCTCGTGCGCTTCGTCGATGATAAGCGTGTCGTATGCTTTAAGGAGGCGATCACCGTGCGTTTCGGCAAGCAGGATGCCGTCGGTCATGAGCTTGATGTAGGCGTTGGGCGAGAGCTTGTCGGCGAAGCGCACCTTGTAGCCTACGGTGTGACCGAGTGGGCTCTTCAATTCGGTGGCGATGCGTGCGGCAACCGCGCGCGCGGCGATACGCCGCGGCTGGGTGTGGCCGATGAGGCCCGCGATACCGCGCTTGAGCTCGAGGCAGATCTTGGGCAGTTGGGTGGTCTTGCCCGAGCCGGTCTCGCCGCAGACGATGACGACCTGATGCGCGGCGATGGCGGCGGCGATCTCCTCGCGCCGTTCCGCCACCGGCAGCTCGTCAGGATAGGTCGGCCGCGGCAGATTGCGCAGCCGCTGCTCGATATCAATTGGAGAGGGGCGGTTCACAAAATCAGAAAAAACCAACCACAGAGAACACAGAGCTCACAGAGAACTTCACTTCATATGCAAGCAGGTACCGAGACAACCATGCGTGTTTGCCCCTTGCGCTTTGACGCCCTGGAGATTAGCGCCTTTTGAAGGTCTTCTCTGTGCTCTCTGTGACCTCTGTGGCTTAAAGGTTTCAAAAAAAACAAAAAGGCCGGCGGCAACCGGCCTTCCTGCGGCATGCGGAGGGTTCAAATCTTGACGTCGGGATTCAGGCTGTAGACCCCGGTGAAACTTGCCTTCGCGAGCACGTGCCCCTCGATCGCCGCGAGCACGTCGGGGCCCTTGAAGATGCCGCTTACCGGGTACTTCTCGATATCGAGCGCGTAGAGCGTGAAGACATAGTGGTGCGGAATCGTGTCGTTCCACGGCGGGCACGGGCCGTCGTAGCCGAAGTAGTTCCCCGACATATCCTTGTCCGACGCGAACCACGCCGTGTAGTCGTTGAGACCCTGGCGCGTGCCGTGCGGGCCTTCCGGGCCTTTCTTTCCGCGCGGCGTGACCCCGTCGGAAAACTCGCCGGCCTTGATGATGCCGAGCTTCGGGTCAAGATCGACCAGCACCCAGTGATAGAAGTCGACGCGCGGCAGCGAGGCGGGTATGGCGCGGCCTTCCTTATTGACGTCGTCGGGTTTGCTCGGCACGTCATAGTCATGGCAGATCAGCACGAGCGACCTCGCGCCGGCCGGAACATCGCTCCAGGTGAGGTGCGGGTTGTTGTTCTGCGAGAGTTTGACGTGAGTCTTGCGGTCGGGCGCGCAGAACGCGTATTCGGGCGGGATGCGGTAGTTGTGACCAAAGCTTGCGCTGGCAAATTCCATTGTCGTCCTCCATTGCAGTGATTCGCTCGCCGGAAATTATACCGCCACAACCCGGTCTCAGCGTTCGCTCGCTGCAAGCGACTGCAGCCGGGCGGTGCGCTCCTCCCTGGGCAAACCCGCAAGTTCCCTCACCGCCGCGTAAAACACCGTCAACTCCCCCCTTTTTTGTCGCAGCAGCGCCTGGAAAGCGGGCACCTGCCGGGTGTAGATCGCAACCGAAGCAATTTGCGCATTGTTGGGCTTACGGGCGAACCAGCGGTCATAGCCTGCACATCCTCCCCATCCTGCCTTGAGCCGGTCATATTCCTGTTCGAGGTCGCGCAGGATGTCCGCTTTGCGTTTGCGCATGGTCTCTGCGGCGAGCTGCGTGCCGTAGAGCCCCTCCAGCTTTGCGCGATAAGTCTCGATCAGGCCGGTAAACTCCGCGCGCAACCGCTGAACACGCTCGAACTCGGTCCTCTGCCGATCGTCCCCAAAACGCACGAGCCAGCGCTTCACCCCTTCCGTTTCAACGGCGACCGCGAACGATTCGTTGAAAACCGAGTCGTCGCGCACATAGACCACCTGATGCGCGAGTTCGTGGAAAACGAGCCGCGCAACCTCGGTGTCCGGGTAATGGATGAAGGTATTGAGCACTGGGTCGGGAAACCAGCCGAGAGTGGAATACGCGGGCACGCCGCTTACGAACACGTCATAACCCTGATTCGCGAGTTCCGCGGCAAAGCGGTCGGCATCCGCCTTGTCGAAGTAGCCGCGGTAACCGACGCAGCCGGCGAACATGAAACACCATTGCAGGGGCCGCACCGAGAACTCCGGCGCGGCGAACACGTTCCACACCACGAATGGACGCTCGAGATCGGCGTAGCGGCGGTAGCTGCGGTTTTGCGGAAGCTTGAGTTCGCTGCTGGCAAAGTCACGGATGTCGATGACCCGCGCGAGTTTCTGTTTGAGCTCTGCCGGCGCAGCCGGATCGCCGATCACATCCTCCATCGCGCGCTCGCGCCGCCAGATGTCGAGCTGGCCGCTCACTGACTGCAAGTAGTAGGCGAAATTCGCGCAGCCGCTCGCGAGCAACATGCTGCACACCAACACAGAACGGAGAGCCAAGTTCATCGGGAATGATGTGACGAGTAAGCGGTAAACGGTAAACGGTAAATCGGACGCGCGTGCCTTTGGAAGCTCTCACTGTTCACTGTTCACTGTTCACTGGTCACTATTCACTGTTCACTGGTCACTATTCACCGTTCACGCTCTAATGAACGCACCGCGCTGGAGGAACTCGCATATCTGCCGAGCCACCGCTGCGGAGAGTAGCATGCCGCTATGATTGACTCTCATGACGATGTGGTCGCGCATCGCCGGCAGCCGCGTTTCGGCAACGGTAACCACGCCGTCGTTCGGCCTGGGCAGATCGGGGGCCACGAGGCGGCCCAAGCCGATCGCGATGCTGCCGGCAATCACGCCGATGTCATGTTGCGCCAGCGCTTGCGGCTTCGCCTGGCCAAGCCATTCCGGCACGCTCCTGCCCAGCGCCGCGCGTCCGCCGGGAAGACGCGCCAGTCGTTGAGCCGAAAGACTGTCGCCGAATGGGGTACCGGCCAGCACGACACGCCCTGCCCCGAGCTCCGGCGCGCGCTCGATCATCCGCAGAATCACCAGTCCACCGAGACTGTGGCCGACGAAATGAATCCGCGCCGCGGCAAGCCCCCGGCAGTAGCGTGCAAGCCGGTCGGCGTTTTCGGTGAGTGTGAGCCGCATCGAAGGATACGAATAGCTCACCACCCCATAGCCGCAGCGCGCGATGCGGCGTCGCATGAGCGCCATCACCGTGGCGTGCACCCACAACCCGTGGACCAATATTACCGCTTCATGTTCAGCCATCGCCGTCAGGGCAGTCAGATACCCGACGTGCCGGATTGGAAGACCGTTGCGATCATCGTGATCTGCCTTCGTAGCGCGTGACAAGCGCTTCGTCGAGATGCCCCACATCGCCCCACGATTCCATCTGCCAGGTCCCGGCACTGTAAGCAAAGACGTTGATGCTGGCATTCACCAGCGGCACTGGACGCGGTTGATCGTGCGGTAGCCCATGGGCGGCACGATAAATGGCGTCGAGGACCAGGCCATGCGTCACCACGACCACAGCGGCGCCGGCATGGCGCTCACCGATTTCGCCAAGACACCCCAGGCAACGGGCCCAGAACGCGCGCGCGCTCTCACCGCCCGGCACCACGTAATCGGGATCGCGCGCTTCGAAGCGGGCGAACGCTTCCGGGTAACGATCCGCTATCTCGTGGTAAGTCAGGCCTTCGAAGATGCCGAACGCGCGCTCCCGGAGCCTCCGCTCCGCGACGATTGCGTGTCCGGTGAGCTCGGCGATGGCGTGCGCGGTATCCCGCGCACGCGCAAGGTCACTGCTGTAAAGCCCGGAGAAATCGGTCGCTGCGAGTCTGCTGGCGAGTGCGGCGGCCTGCGCGCGGCCCGTGTCGGATAGCGCGGTATCGACGTGCCCCTGCATCCGGCGCTCGCGGTTCCACGGCGTTTCGCCGTGGCGAATCAGAATGAGTTGCGTCACTCGAACAAACCCGTGATGAGTAATGGGTGATGAGTAATGGGTAATGGATGACGCCGTTTCATACTGCGCCTTTTATCATGATTCTACCTGCTTCCGGTTATACTCCGAGAAGAATGGGGATGCGGAACGGGTCTTACCCATTACCCATAACCCATCACTCATTACCGCCTGCGCTCATGCCCAGTCTCGCCGTCCTCCTTTTCTCGCCGCTCATCGTCCTGCTCGCGTATGTCATCTTCGGCATCTCCGGATTCGGCTCCACGCTGATTGCAACACCGCTCCTTGCGCACTTCTTTCCGATCAAGTTCGTAATTCCGCTGGTGGTGCTGCTCGACTGCGCGGCGACACTGCGTCAGGCCGTGAAGCTGCGCAGCGGCGTATACAAGCGCGAACTGCTGCCGCTGCTGCCGTTCCTGGTCGCCGGGATGCTGATCGGCGTGTTCCTGCTGGTTCGCGTGTCAGGCGAAATCCTGCTCCTGTGCCTGGGAGTGTTTGCGTCGGCCTACGGCATCTACTATGCGCTGCGCCACGGGTCCGTTTTCCGGCTGGCAAGATGGACGGCTGCGCCCATCGGACTGTTTGCCGGCACGACTTCCGCGCTCTTCGGGGTCGGCGGTCCCCTCTATGTGATGTATCTCACGGGACGCGGCGCAACCCCCGATCACATCCGCGCCACCCTGCCGGTGATATTCATCTTCACTACCGTGGGACGCATCGCCCTGTTCGCGGCGACGGGGCTGTTCTCGGTAGAAGTTCTCGCGACCGCGGCCGCCCTGCTGCCGGTGATGGTGCTGGGTCTCTACTGCGGCAACCGCCTTCACCTCAACCTTGCCCGCGAGATAGTGGTGCGTGTGATCGGCGGGCTCTTGGTCGTAAGCGGTGTGTCGCTGGTCTTCCGCGCAATCTAACGGGTAAACGCGCAGGGCGGACCGCAGTCGCGCAAAATCACACCGCGATGGTCACGTCCACTCGGACATCCGGCGTCGCAACTGCGACGCTGCCGTAGAGTGGTCACCTGCCCTTGAACTTATCGATGAGCGCAGCGCCCTGCGCTTCCGTCACGCCACTGAACTGAAACCGTAGATGGACCGAATTGAGAACCGATACGTCCTGCCGCACCGGATTGCCCCGGTCGAGCATGCCGGAAATCTCCACGTTCACCGCGCGCAACGTAACCTGGTCCGCCTTGGCAAAGGCTTGCAGCAGTTCCACCCCGCAGGCCGCAATGCCGGTCAGGAAGAGCTCAGCCGGAGTTACTTCCTCCCCGGGGCACCCATTCTGTATCGGTCCATCCACGACGAAGTGGTGGTTGCGAACATTGCAAAGCACTCTTCCGTGTGTGTCCGTCGAGCGCGCCCGTACCGCATAGTTTCGAACTTCGCCTTGTGTCATGTCATTCCACCTTCTATCCGGCCTTGTAATGAACGGCATCGGGAAAATGCTAAACCCATGTGCCGGCATATACAAGTTCTCGTCCGTAGAAACGCGCATGTACGCCAACCGATCGATGCAAAGCGTGTACCGCCATGGATGTCGGCGGCCCCTATAATATCGGCCTGAGGTGGCTGAGGCTCCGATGACCCGCTCTAAGCTGCTTCTTGCGCCCGGCGCGGTGTGGCCTTTGCTCGAGCGTGCGACGCGCCACGCGCTCGCGTGCGGCGCGATGCAACCCATCGAGACCGAGCACGAAGTGGTGGAGGATGCCGGCGTGCGCTTCCTCGTGCGCCGGGTCTCGAGCCTCGCGCGCAAGGAACTCGAACGCCGCCGCGCTGAAGGCCTCCCGAGCCCGGCGAATCCGTTTCTGCCCCACGAACCCGACCTCTTCGTCGCGGATGTGTCGGAGACGCACGTCGCGCTGCTCAACAAGTTCAACGTGATCGACCGGCATCTGCTCGTCGTGACGCGGCGTTTCGTCCACCAGGAGACACTGCTCGACCGCAACGATCTTGCGGCGCTCCTCGCCTGTATGGCCGGGCGCGAGGCGCTTGGTTTCTACAACGGCGGGGTTACCGCCGGCGCGAGCCAGCCGCACAAACACCTGCAGATGGTGCCGCTGCCGCTCGGCGAGGGCGCGGCGCTCACACCGATCGAGCCGGCGCTCGACGCGGTGCCGCATCGGCCGGGATTCTGTGCCGTGCCGGCGCTTCCCTTCCGGCACGCATTCGCGTGGCTCGAGCCCGCGCTCCCCGACGATCCGCTCGCAGCCGCGGTGCGGCTCGAAACGCTCTGCCTCGCGGCGCTCGAGTACATCGGTGTGACGCCGGTCGAGCGCGAAGGCGAGCGCCGGCAATCCGCGCCATACAACCTGCTCCTTACACGCCGCTGGCTGCTCGCCGTGCCGCGGGCGCGCGAGCACTTCGACTCGATTTCGGTCAACGCGCTCGGGTTTGCGGGTTCCCTCTTCGTGCGCGACGAAGCCCAGCTCGCCGCGGTGAAGCGCGCCGGGCCGATGGCGGTGCTGCGCGCCGTGGCGGAGGGCTGAGTGGGGGGCGCGGCCTTGCGCAAGCGCCGGGGCAGGCTACTGCGGCGGGGTGAGGCGGCGCAAGATCGCTGCAACCTCGTCCTCAGAGACGTCGGTCCAGGCTTCGTAGGCCTCGGCAACGGCTAATCCGAGACCGCCGCGGACGTTCGCGCAGTAGACCGCATCGACGAGCGCGGCGATCGCCCGCAGTGACCATTCGTGGCCGGTCGGGACCGCGACCGCAAGCCGCTGCGCGCCAAGCTTGCGTAGCGCCATGATAGCGGTACGCATCGTCGAGCCTGCGGCGATCCCGTCGTCGACGAGGATCGCGGTACGGTCCACGAGCGCCGGCATCGGGTGCCGGCCGCGAAGGCGCGCATAGCGGCGGCGCACTTTCTGCATCGCCTCCGCAGTGCCGCGCGTAATCTGCTGCTCGGTAAGCCGATATTCGCGCGCGTCGGCCTCATTCATCCATATCGTGCCGTCCCACGCGACTGCGCCGTAGCCGAGTTCGGTGGTCCATGGAAGCAGGATCTTGCTCACGACAGCGAGATGGAGTGGCAGATCAAGGCGCGTCGCAACCTCTGCGGCAACGGGGACGCCGCCTGCCGGGATCGCCAGCACGACCGCGTCGCTTCGCCGGAACTCCGCGAGCATTCCAGCAAGCACCTCGCCGGCGTGAACCCTGTCGCGGAAGACCGGCGAGCGATCACGCAAAGCGAGCAGTTCGTGGATCCTTTCCATGATTGGCCGCCGCTCGTGCCCCAGGCCGCCACAAACCGCGCAATCGCAGCACCTTGCTCGCGATCGCCGTCGTCACCGAAGCAATTTACCTTCGGCTGGGATCAAATCCGCGCGCTTACTCAGCTCTTCTTCGAGGTCTTCGCATAGAACGTCGTGAACACCGGCTCCACTTCTTCGCTGTTGCATTTGGGGCAGCGCGGGTGGGATTTCCCGTGCTCGGCGACATGCTCGGCCAGATCGAAGACTTCCCGGCACCTACGGCAGCGGTATTCATAGATGGGCACCGCGGCTTCCTCCACTCCGGACAGGAGGGTGCGGCGGGCACGACGCGCCTCGTCACACGTTCCTGACAACGTACTGTAGACACGTCCCAGCGAGCCGGGTTCGCGGCCCACCGGCATTGGGCCGCCAGGATCGCGTTCGAACACCCGCGCGGCGGCCCCGCGAAAATCGGTCTCAGGAGTTACCCTTCGAGGGTAAAACCCACCTTCAGCGCCACCTGCCAATGAGCGATCTTCCCGTCCGCCACGTGACCGCGGATCTCGGCGACCTGGAACCAGTGAATGTTGCGCACCGTCTCGGCCGCTTTGGCAATCGCTTTGGCAACCGCGTCATCGATGCTGACGCTGGACGACCCGACGAGATCGACCTGTTTGTAAATATGGTCTTGCATGGAAATCCTCCTTTCAGTTGTCACGAACTGCCAGCGCCACCCTTTCCTTGGTGCGCCCCGCCCGGCTTGCGCCACCTGAGCATCAGGTAGACGAACAGCACAGCGGTCGCCGCCAACAGATGTTTGAGCGAGTGCCCGCTCACAGCGTTCGCCGTAAACGCAAAAAATTCCCGGTCCCAAAACTCGGCGGACTTGGCGAGCAGATAAGAACCAAGGCCGTAAAGGAGATATGCCCGGTGGCTGAACCTGCCGGAAAACATCACGACCACGAAGAGCAGGATCACGAGTGGCGCAAGCTGAACCCAAACGTAGAACCGCAGATCATCCGTGAAGTGCCACCAGGCCACGCTCGCCGCGCCGACCACAAGCGCCGGGACAAGCATGACACGTTCGAACTTTTCATTGACGTGCTCGCTTACCAGGGCGACGAACAGTCCCATGAATCCGATGGTCATGGGCAGGCGGTCCCAAACCAGCGTCGCATTGTCAGGTGCCCAGTGGTAGTAGGCCGAGCCGAGAGAGACCAGGGCCGTCGCGAAGAAAAGGACCGACCATGACGCGAATGCCCCCGGTCGGCGGCGACCAAGGCAGAACGCCGCGCCGGCAATGCCAATCAGCAGGAATGGAATGTTCGATGCGACGTCGAAGAAATTCGGCACGCCAAGAAAAACGCGCTTGTCCGCGAAGTCGTGATAGGCGA
>MERG01000445.1:15396-19377 GCA_001771985.1 Betaproteobacteria bacterium RIFCSPLOWO2_12_FULL_62_13
CCGCCATGATGCCGGCGAACAGCAACAGCGAGACAAGGACGAGCGCGCACTCGCGCCAGTAACGGCTCACGGCGAAAGTGCGCCTCTGGAACTGCCGGATGCGCCGGCGCTCATTCCGCCGGAACGTGATCGGCGCCGCCACCGCGTGGGCAACTGACCCGCGCTCTCCGGATGGTGTTGCACAAACGCGGCAAATCAGTGTCCTTGCTCACGTACTCCCGCGCGCCCGCAGCGCGCATCGCGTCGACGATATCTTTCTCCTCATGCATCGAGAGGCCGACCACCGCCATGTGCGGCGCTGCGATGGTAAGACGGCGCGTGGCCTCGATGCCGTCCACGTTCGGCATACTGACGTCCATCAGGATGACATCAGGTTGCAGTTGAAGCGCGAGTTCTACCGCCTCGGCCCCGTCACGCGCCTCACCCACCACTTGGAACTCGCCCCCTTGCTCGAGCAACTTGCGCAGGGTACTGCGCACCAGACGGTGGTCGTCCACGAGAAGCACTCGTGTCTGCGGCGGATTCGCCGCCAGAACCGCAGGTTGCAGCGGCGGGAGGCCGGTTCCTCCCGGCTCCAGCGACGGGATCACCGCCGGATGCGTCCCCAACACGGGAAAGCGCGCCGTGACGCGGGTACCGGCTTCGGGATGGGACTCGATCTTCAGGCGCCCGCCGAGGCGCGCGACCCGCTCGCCCACGCTGGTGAGCCCGATACCTGACCCGCGCCCGTGTCGCGGCACGGCCTGACCGGAATGAAATCCCTTGCCCCGATCGCTGACCGTCAACACGCACTCGCCCGGCTTGGACCCGTCCAGAATCACCGTCGCACGGCTCACGCCGGCGTGCTTCGCCACGTTGAGCAACAGCTCGCGCACCACGTAGTAAAGCTCCACCTTTGCCGGAAATGGACATTCCGGATCCGCGCCGCGGGCGATCAGCCGCAACTGCAGGCCGTGCAGCTCGCGGGCGCGGGTCTTCAGCCACTCCAGCAGTGGACGCAGTCCGGGCTCGTTAAGCGCCGGCACCGCCAGATCGGCGGTCAGAGTGCGGCAGAATTGCAGCGCTTCGTTTGTTGTATCGAGGACGATCCCCAGGTCCTGCCGGCAACCACCCGGCGCCCGCTCGCACAGGTGATCGAGAATCAACCGTTGGGAGACGAGCGTCTGCTGCAGCTCGTCGTGCAGCAGTTGCGCAACGCGCCGCGACTCGCGGAACTCCGCCTGCGAGAGCTGGGCGGCAAGCTCGCGCAACTGCGCCGTGCGCTCGTCCACCTGCTGCGTCAGCGTGCGGTTGAGCTCGCGCAGGGCCTCCTCGGCTTGCTTGCGCCCGGTGATGTCGCGGAGGATGCCGGTGAACATGCGGCGGTCTCCCAGGCGCATCTCACTGACCGCCATATCCATGGGGAAGACGGTCCCATCCTTGTGCTGCCCGAGCACCTCGCGCCCGATGCCGATGATCTTCTTCACCCCGGTCTTCAGGTAGTTGGCGAGATACTGGTCGTGCTCCTCTCGATAAGGCGAGGGCATGAGCATGCTGACGTTCCGGCCGACGACCTCCTCGGGCGGGTACCCGAAAATGCGCATGAAGGCCGGATTGACCGACTCGATGGTCCCCCGGCCGCTGATCGTCACGATCGCGTCCACCGCAGTCTCGACAATGGCCCGCATGCGGGCCTCGCGGCGTTCCAGCTCCTGCTTCTGCTCAAGGATGATCTGCTCGGCGTGCTTGCGCTCGGTGACGTTCAGGAACACGCCGATGCAGCCACGGACCCTTCCCTGTTCGTCCCTGAGTGGGATGGCGCGGCCGAGTTCATGAATGATCTTCCCGTCGCTGCGGACGATTTCCAAGTCCTCGTCCAACACTTCAGCCCCTTCGCGGCAGGCGCGCTGCATGGGAAGGTCTTGGGCCGGGACTTCCCGGCCGTTGCGAAGAATCCTGAATGGAAGCTCGTCCCCGCCTGACCCGCTCTTGGAAAGGTTCTGACTCAGATCCGCGCCGAGCATCCGGGCAAACTCGGCATTGCCCCAGATGTTGTTGCACTCCGGATCGGTGGCAACCCCGATACCGACAGGAGCCGTATCAATCAAAGTTCGGAACTCTTCGACCCGGCGCTGCAACTCCTCATTCAGGCTTTGAATACGTTCCTCGGCCTGCTTGCGTTCGGTGATGTCCTGAACAACACCTATCGTTCGCAGAGGCCTGCCTTGGGCATCGCGCACCACAGTCGCCGTCACGTGGACCCAAATGACTTTGCCGTCCTTGCGAATGTAACGCTTTTCTGCGTCATACTCCCCTGTTTCGCCACGAATCATCCGTTGGAATTTCTCCCAATCCGCGTCACGGTAATCGGGATGCGTGAGGCCGCGAATGGTGTTCGAGAGGAGTTCTTCGCGGCTGTAGCCCGTGATCTTGCAAAGCCGCTCGTTTACACGAACCAACCTGCCCGTCTCCACGTCGGCTTGACCTGCTCCTATGCCTGCGAGTTCGAAGAACGCGCGGAATTGTTCCTCGCTTTGGCGCAAGGCTTCTTCGGCCGCCAAGCCCTCCTTTAACGCATCTGGTTGTTCTTGGAATTTACGCACCCTTCTATCTCCTTAACCTGAGGGGCCTGTAGAGCCCCCCGTCGAAAGTTCGGAAGTTTAGCATTCCGCCGTCATGAGGCGGTAGCCTTTTTGTGACTGATCGGGCAACTGCGGGAAGCGCTGCGCCGAATCAAAAAAAACGGCGAACCTCCCGCCGGCCGACATACGCCCTCCGATGTGACGACGTGGCTCCCTCCGCGCGATGGGCGCGGTGCCGGCCGGCGCCGGCGCCACTCACGCCTTGAGCTGGCTTGCCACTTCATCCACGCAGCACAGCGCAAGCTCGCGCATCGCCTCGCGCGTCAGGCTGCTCACCGGATGCGGCAACTCGACGTAGCGATGCCCTTCCATCCCTTTGGCGCGGAACTGAAACACGGCCGTCTTCCGGAATGCCTCGGTGATGATAACCGCGGCGGGAATGCCCCGTTTTTCGAACTCTACCGTGTCGTGCACACTGCACAACGTGCACGACCCTCATCCGCCGAGGGCGGCGATGGCCACGTTCACTTCCCGCGCCATCTCGTCGATCAACGCGCCGGTCGCAGGCTTGGAGTGGTGCTCTTTGCGGCGGATGACCACGCGCGCCACGCCGTAGCGCTCGCGCAGCACCTCCCCCACCGTCTGCAGGATGACATCCGCCTGTTCTTTTCGGTTGTCGAGCAGTCCTACCACCTTGCCGGCGAGGTCTAAAGGGCGCGCAGCCGGTTTGACCCTGCTCTTGCCGGCGGCCCATGTCGGATCAACAAATCCCGGTCCATTTCCCATGAGGTTTTCCCATTATCAACGCTTGCATTGTACTTGACGGACATAATGACACGGTGTCATTCCCATGGAAACGGGAATCCATACGACGCATCAGCAAGTGTAGCCTGGATGAAGCGAAGCGTAATCCGGGATGGGCGATCAACAATCCCCGGATTTCATTTCATTCCATCCAGGCTACGCTCGCTCAAAAATGCGGTTCGCCCCGAGCCCCTCGCTTCCTCCCCCGTTCGTCTCGAGTCCCTCGCTCCTTCCCGTTCGTCCCGAGCGTAGCCGCGAAGCGCCGAAGTCGAGGGGGAACGTGCCCACGAGATTTGAGATGGCTTCTAGAAACGCCATCATCCGCAGAACAATCGCTGCTGCACCAGGCGTCTATCTTGCTTTTCCGATGCACGCCAACCTGTCCGCGCCGCGTCACACCTCATATTGAGTTTTGCGTAAATGGGTGACAAGCCATTTTCGCCTCGAATCCCCCTTCTCCCTTCCCTCATCCCTGACCCTTCTCCCGGAGGGAGAAAGGGAACTCGAGCCTCCCCTCTCCCCTCGGGAGCATAAGCGCTAACTTAATTATTGCCTTGGATGGGCTTCGAATGATACATTGTCTGCTACGGAGGGAGCGATGGATCAAGACATCCTG
>MERG01000446.1:0-2442 GCA_001771985.1 Betaproteobacteria bacterium RIFCSPLOWO2_12_FULL_62_13
AACCGCGGCGAGTACACGAGGATCTCGAACATCGGCTTGGGATCGGGCAGCCCCGGCACTTTCGACGGGTCGAACTTGAACGACAGGAACGTGCGCTGCCTCCCCGCCGCATCCCGCTTCCAGTAGTTGGTGCGCAGTGTTGCCAGGATGAGCGCCAGGAACTGGCGCAAGGCGCGGTCCTCGTTCAGGTTGGCGACCTTATCGAGCGCCTGCTCGATCGCGTGCGTCTGGCGCTCGGCGGCCCCGCTCTCGGATCCCTGGGGGTCGAGGCGCAGCTTGAACAGGCTCACGAGCATTCGGGCAATCGCCGGATGTGAAGCGAGCGCCGCCTGGATGAAGTCATGCGAGAGCGGAAAGCTGATCTGCCGCAGGTATTTCGCATAAGCGCGCAGGATCACGACTTCGTCCGTGGTGAGGCGCGCGCCGAGCACCAGCCGGTTGAAGTCGTCGTTCTCAATCGCGCCGCGGAATACGCGCCCGAAAGTATCCTCGAAGATCGCGTGAATCGCCTCGATCTCGATATCGGCCCGGTCGCCGGCGGTGACACCGAGGTCGTGCAGCCAGATCGGCGGGCCGCTCTCGGGCTGGATGCGGTAGGGGCGCTCATCCAGAACACGCAGGCCCATGTGCTCCAGCATCGGCAGGCTGTCCGAGAGCGCCACCGGCGCCCCTCGGTGGAAAAGCTTGAAGCGGAGTATTCCCGGTCCCGCCTCGAGCGGCTTGTAGAGAACCAGCCCCAGTGGATCCGTTTGGGAGAGCCGCGCCATCATCTCGATGTCAGGCACCGCGCTGCGTGCCGCGAAGTCCTCCCGGTAGGCTGCGGGAAACGCCGCGCCGTACTCGCGGAACAGGCGATTGCCGCGCGCTTCGCCCACGGCCTCCGCCAGCGCCACTTTCAAATCGTCCTCCCAGCGGCTGGCTGCCGTGGCCAGCCGCCATTCGAGCTCGCGCACGTCGTGCTCTGGAATGTTGCCCGGCCTTGTGCGTATCGTGATCAGGACGCGCGCGAGCACGGACTCCGACAGGTAGGCCTTGAACTCCGACGAAGTCCCGTTGAACGCTTCCATCAATATCGCCTGCCATTGGCGCCGCAGTTCCGTGTTGTAATGCTCGCGCGGCGCATAAACGAGGCAGGAGACGAACCGCTCATACGGGTCGCGGCGCACGAATAGACGGAAACGCTGCCGTTCGCCTAGGTGCAGGATGCCGAGCGCGATCTGCAGCATTTCTTCCGCGGGAATCTGGAACAACTCGTCACGCGGATAGGTGTGGAGTGTGTTCGTGAGCGCCTTGCCGGCGTGGCTCTGGGGCAGCAGTCCGGCGCGGGCGATCACGGTTGCGACCTTGCGGCGCAGCAGCGGAATCTGTTCCGGCAACAACATGTAAGCGGTGGAGGTGAACAGACCCAAGAATCGATGCTCGCCGCACACTCCGCCCTTCTCGTCGAAGCGCTTCACGCCGACGTAATCGAGGTAGCCCGGGCGGTGCACGGTGGAACGTGAATTGGACTTGGTGACGATCAGCAGTTCAGGCACGCGCGCCATTGCCCGCGCCTGCGGCGGGAGCGCGGCGAAGCTGGCGGACAGCCGCTCCTCGGCTGCCTCGCGCAGAATGCCGAGGCCCGAACCCGGCACCACGCGCAGCCCGTCCTCGCCGCTCACGGCAACAAGATCGTGGCAGCGGTAGCCGAGGAAGGTGAAATGGTTATTGGCCAGCCATTCAAGGAACGCGCGGGCCTCCGCGACGTCCTCCGGCGCAATCGGCGGCGGGCGGCGCCCGATCTGGGCCAGGACCTCGTGCAATTTGTCGAGCATTGCCCGCCAGTCGCTGACCGCGGCGCGCACGTCGGTGAGCGAGCGCCCGAGCTCGGCCGCGAGGGCCTCAAGCTGAGACGGCTCGACCACCCGATCGACCTCCACATGCATGAACGATTCGCGCAGGCCTTCGGCGGCGTCACGCGCGAGCAGCGCGCTCAGATCGCCGGCGCCGTTGCGCGCGACGCGCAGCAGCGGGTGGATCACAAGATGAAGGGTGAGCCCGACGCGGTTCACGGCCATCGTCACCGAGTCCACCAGGAACGGCATGTCGTCATTCACGATCTCGACGACGGTGTGCGGCGATTGCCAGCCGTGGTCCTCGATGGTCGGATTGAACGCGTGCAGCTTCGGCGTTCCCGGATTGCGGCGGTGGGCGAAATTCCACAATGACAGCGCCGCTCCATACAGATCTTCGGGCGTACGCTCGGTAAGGTCCTCCGTATCTACGTCGTTGTAAAGCTGGCGGACAAACTGCCCTATGGGCGCAAGGCGCTCGTGGGACAGACGGCTCCGGGCGAGCTTAAGTAGCGCCTCGATGCGCTCGGTGCGGATGTCGTGGGCGTCGCGTTGCATGGTGCCTCCTCGCTCGATGGCCTGGGCGCTGCGCGAGTGCGCCTGCTCAATG
>MERG01000446.1:2462-11332 GCA_001771985.1 Betaproteobacteria bacterium RIFCSPLOWO2_12_FULL_62_13
ACTGCACCGCGCGCTCGGAGCGCGGCTTGCCGAAGAAGTCCTCTTTCGTCGCGTCCTCGACAATCTCGCCGCGGTCCATGAAGATCACGCGGTGCGCGACCTTGTGCGCAAAGCCCATTTCGTGCGTCACCACCATCATGGTCATGCCTTCCTGGGCGAGCTCGACCATTACGTCGAGCACCTCATTGATCATTTCCGGATCAAGGGCGGACGTGGGTTCGTCGAACAGCATCGCGATCGGGTCCATCGCGAGCGCGCGTGCGATCGCCACGCGCTGCTGCTGGCCGCCCGAGAGCTGGCCGGGATACTTGTGCGCGTGCTCCTCGAGCCCGACGCGCTTGAGCAGCGTAAGGGCCCTTGCGGTCGCTTCTCCCCTGGTGCGCCCCAGCACCTTGATCTGCGCCAGGTTGATGTTGTCGGTCACCGTCATGTGCGGGAACAGCTCGAAATTCTGGAACACCATGCCGATGTGCGACCTCAGCTTGGGCAGGTCGGTTTTGAGATCGCCCACCGAGACGCCGTTGACGATGATCTCGCCCTGCTGAAAAGGCTCGAGCCCGTTCACGCACTTGATCAGCGTCGATTTGCCCGATCCTGACGGGCCGCAGACCACGACCACTTCGCCTTTTTCGACCTTCGTGTTGCAGTCCTTGAGCACCTGAAACTGGCCGTACCATTTGCTGACGTTGTTGATGGTGATCATCGCTTGTCCTTGGAGGGTCAGCGCGAGGCAGGGGTGAGGCGCTGCTGCAGCTCCCTGACGAGGTGCGACACACCGAAGCACAGCAGAAAATAGATAAAGGCCGCGAACAGATACAGCTCGACCAGCCGCGCGTCACGCTGCGCCACTTTGTTGGCCGCGCCCATGAAGTCGGTGAGGCCCACGACATAAACCAGCGAGGTGTCCTGGAACAGGATCACGCCCTGCGTCAGCAAAATCGGGATCATGTTGCGGAACGCCTGCGGCAGAATGACTTTCATCATCGCCTGGCGGTAAGTGAGCCCGAGCGCGTAGGCGGCATGGACCTGGCCGCGCGGCACGCTCTGAATGCCGGCGCGAATAATCTCGCAGTAATAGGCCGCTTCGAAGATGGTGAACGCAATGAGCGCTGAATAGAACGGCCCGATGCCCTCGGCGTATGGGCTGCCGCTGATCGCCTTCACGACGAGCGGCACCAGAAAATAGAACCAGAAGATGACGAGGATCAGCGGGATCGAGCGCAGCAGGTTGACGTAGGCGCCGGCGGGAACGTTGAGGATGCGGTAACTGGAGAGCCGCATCAGCGCCAGCAGAGTGCCCAGGAAAATGCCGCCCACCATCGCGAGCAGGGTGAGATTGAAGGAGAACAACATTCCCTGCCACAGGTAGGCCTTGGTGCGCCAGATGACTTCCCAGTCAAAACCGGCGAACATCAGCGCCCTCCGCCGCCGATATAGCCGGGCACGCGCCCCTTGCCTTCGACGTAGCGCATTATCACGATCACCGTCATGGTGATCAGAATGTAGAGCACGGTCGCCGCGGTGAACGCCTCAAAGCCCTGGAACGTATACTCCGTGATCTGGCGGCTTTGGGCCGTGAGCTCGAGCACTCCGATGGTGAGGGCTACCGACGAGTTTTTGAAGATCGTGAGGAACTCGGAGGTCATCGGCGGAATGATGATGCGGTAGGCCATCGGCAGCAGCACATGGCGGTAGGCCTGCGCCTCGGTCAAGCCCATCGCGTAAGCGGCGTAGGTCTGGCCTTTCGGGATCGACTGGATGCCCGAGCGCACCTGCTCAGCGACCCGCGAAGCGGTGTAGAAACCAAGGCACAGGATCGCGCTGGATTGCTCGGGCATCGGCATGCCGGTCTTCATCCACTGGCCGAGTGACGCCGGCACCAGTTCGGGTACGACGAAATACCAGATGAACATCTGCACCAGCAGCGGGATATTGCGGAATACCTCGACGTAGGCGGTGGCGAAGGCACGCGCGAAGGCGAAGCTGGTGGTGCGTAACATGCCGAGCACCGATCCCACCGAGAACGCGATGATCCACGCCAGCAGCGAGACGACGACGGTCCACTTCAGCCCCGACAGGATCAAGTCGAGGTAGGTGCCGCTGCCGAACAAGGCCTTTTCGAAGAATATGCCCCAGTTCCAGTTGTATCCCATGGCGTGATTCTAACCGCCGGCCGGCGCGGGTACGAAGAAAACGGCGGGGCGCCTGCAAGCGCACCCCGCCGCTCGACTGGACGGTTATGCCCCTTCGTTATTCGGATTCTTGATGAGCTCCTGCAGCCTGGAGCTGATGGGGAGGTTGAGATTCACGCCCTTGGGCGGAATCTTCGACTGGAACCACTTTGCGTAGATCTTCTTGATCTCACCGCTTTTCATGAGCCCGCCGACCACCTTGTTGACGAAGTTCTGCCATTGCGGGTCATCCTTGCGGATCATGATTCCGTAGGGGTCGTCAGAAAGAAATTCGCCGACCACCGCCCACTCTTTTGGCTTCTTGGCGTTGGCGATGAGTCCGTAAAGCAGGATATCGTCCATAGGGAAGGCCACCGCACGACCGGTATCCACGGTGAGGAAGGACTCGTTGTGGTCCTTGGCGTGGATGAAGCTCATGCCGAGGTTTTCCTTGTCGTTCAAGCCCTTGATGGCACGCTCATTGGTCGTTCCCTGGGTGACCACCACGGTCTTGCCCTTGAGATCCTTGTAGGACTTGATGCCGGAGGCCTTCTTCACCAGCAGCTTCGTGCCGGTGTAAAAAGTGGTGTAGGCGTAACTGACCTGTTTCTGGCGTTCCTTGCTATTGGTGGTGGAGCCGCACTCCATGTCGATGTTGCCGCCCGTCAGAATCGGGATGCGCGTCTGCGAGGTCACCGGAACGTACTCGGCTTTGAGCTTGGGCATCTTGAGCTCCGCTTTCACGGCATTGACGATCTTCGCGCACAGGTCCATCGAATAGCCGATTGGCCGCTGCTTGTCGTCGAGGTAGGAGAACGGGATCGAGGCGTCACGGTGACCGACCTTGATGACGCCGGTATCCTTGATCTTCTTGAGCGTGCCGCTGAGTTCCTGCGCGTTTGGCGACACGGCGAATCCTGCCGCAGCCCACAGCGCCAACAACATCAGGCTGATGCGTTTCATTTGACCCTCCTGTGAAAAACGGGTGGTTGGTGCAGAAAGGATATTGCAAGAAGCTCACTCTGCTTGCTGAATCTAGCCCAACGGCAGCCGTTTGTCCAGCGGCATAACGGTTTAAAAACAATCAGCTAACGCAGTAATTTGCGGCGGCGGCGGAAGTTGCGCGAACCCGTCGCCACGTGTCTATGTCATGGCGGGGAAGTGGACCGCTTCAAATCGCCCGCTGCACCGGTCGCCGAGTTCACTGCCGGGCGCAATGCCCTGCTACTCTCGCCACGCGTAAGGAACACCGCCGGAGAAAAGCTGAAATCAGGACTGCGGCTGCCACCAGGCGACGCATGTCCGCGCCAGCGCGCGCGTCGCGTCACGCTTCTTCACATAATCTTCACATTCGCCTGCGTAAGCTTGCAACAAGGAGGGGGATTCATATTCCTTGCCTTAACGGATCCCGAGCGGCTTGCTCCCGCGGCAGGCGAATAGTGCGCCTGCTGGCGCTCGAGGCACCGTTTATTTGTTCATTCGGCAATCGCCTTTTACAGGAGACGTAACATGTCCAACCAAGATCGGGCTGCGCAGGGGAGTGCGGCGACGGCACAATCCATTCGCAGGTTCAAGCAGATGAACTGGTGGCAGAAAAGCCTCCACATTATCAAGCTCACCCTGTTCTTTGCGACCTTCGGCTTTGCCTTCTCTAATATTCTGCACGACGACTGATTCGCTCGCCCGGCGCCGCTAAGCGGGCGCGCCAGGGCTGGGTTAGAAAATCTCGATGACTTGCCCCGGCTGCCACGGCTGGGCGCGGCGGGGTATCGTGCGCTCTTCGCCGAGCCCGACTGAGCGGTGAGCATCGCCAAATCTTTTTTCCTGTCGCGGTTTCATCTATCGCGGTTTTTCAGCGTTATTTTTCAGGAATGATTCGATGATTTGCGCCAGCCGCTCCGGTTGGTCATGGTGCATCATGTGGCCGCAGTCATCGAGCCACACCTCGCGGAAATTGCGAAACGCGGCCTTGCGCTCGGCCAATTGCGCGGGCGTGTCCTTGAGGTAGCCCGCCCGCTTCGAATCGCGTGCAAACACCCACAGCGCCGGCGCCGTCACCTGGCGCCAGCACCCGAGGATCTCGTCGAGACGAAATAGGTAGGGGTTGACGGTCTTGTGGCGCGGATCGCTGCGCAGGACGACTTCACCGCTCTCGGTCTCCTTTGCCCACTGCCGTGCCAGAAAGGCCGCCTGTTCATCCTTGAGCCGCGGGTTCTTGCGCTTCAGGCGCTCGGCGACTTCGCCGTATGATGGGTAGGGCCTGAACCGCGGCGGGTCGCGCAGCTCGTCAAGCCATTGGCGGATACGTCCCGGTGCCTGGTCGGGAACCGTGCGGCTAAGCCCGAAACCTTCCAGTGATGCCACGCGTGCCACGCGTTCGGGACGAATGCCGGCATACGTGCACGCGATCAGGCCGCCCAGGCTATGCCCGACGAGATCGACCGGGGCCCCCGGTGCGTAGATGTCGAGCAGCGCATCGAGATCGGCGTAATAGTCGGGAAACCAGTAGCCGTCGTCCGCCCATCCGCTCAAGCCGAACCCGCGCCAGTCCGGCGCGATGACCTGCCAGCCGCCGCGCAAGCCGTCCACCAGAAACTGGAACGACGCGGACACGTCCATCCAGCCGTGCAGCAGAATCAGCGCGGGCTGATCCGGGTCGCCCCACGTACGCACGTGATAGCGCAGGCCGCGGATGTCGTGGAAATGCGATTGGCTATGCTTCATTGCTGGTCGCCGGTAAACGCTGGAAAAAACGCATTATGCCGCAAACGCAAGCACGCGCCGTGGGCAAACCCGCGAAGCCGATTCGAATCTGCGGCAAGCCTGTTCGCAAGCGCGCTCTCGTCACGGGTGACTCAGTGAGGCAAGTGCCCGGCTTTGCGGGGACTCGCCAAGGTTTGACCTATACGACGGTCGAGACATGCACGTGAATCCAACATTATTCCCTCCCCCTTGATAATGGGGGAGGGCGAGGGTGGGGGTGACCGCAAACAAGCTTCTCCGTATGCTCCATGGCTCCGCTCCAATGCGACAGCTTCTGTCGCATGATGATGGTATTATCAGATCCTAATGGATCAGAACTTTCGCCGTCTTATCGATACCCTTGCGGTGATCCCCGCAAACCGCAAGGCGTCCAGCTCGGAAATTCTGGAACGCCTGAAGAACTCGTAGGGCGGGAGAGCGTAGCGCATCCCGCCGATCGCGTTATTCAAATGGACCAGAAGTTCCGCCGGCTCATCGACACCCTCGCGTTGATCCCCGCGAACCGCAAGGCCTCCAGCTCGCAGATTCTGGAGCGCCTGAAGGCCAGAGGCCATGAAGTCACTCCGCGGACCCTGCAGCGGGATCTTCGGACGCTGAAAGAAGCGTACGGAATCGAGCTTGACAAGCGCTCGAAACCGTACGGCTGGGGCTGGCCGAAGGGGGTCAAGCGCATTTCCCTGCCCGAAATGGATTGGCCGGAGGCGCTGAGCCTTTATCTGCTTCGCGAATATCTGCAAGGGTTGCTCCCCGCGTCGGTACGGGAACATCTGGCTCCGTACGTCGGGGAGGCGGAGCGAAAGTTGCGGCGGCAGTTCCCGGACGTGCCGCTCAGGCGCTGGCCGGACAAGGTGCGGATTACTCCACCCGGCCAGCCGCTGCTCTCGCCCAAGGTGCCACGCTCGGTGCGCGACACGGTGACCGAAGCCCTGTTGCTCGAACGGCAGGTCAAAATTCATTATCGGCGTCCCGGTGACACCGAACCGCAGGAGTGGCGCGTCCATCCGCTGGGCCTGGTTCAGTACGGTCGCATCTTTTATCTCGCGGTGCGCGTTTTCGACTACGATGATGTGCGCACGCTCGCTCTTCACCGTATCGAGCGCGCCACGATGCTCGATGCCGCCATCGAGCCGCCTGCCGGGTTTTCTCTTGAGCGCTGGCTGGAGGAAGGCGCGATGGGCTTCGGCGCGGAAGGCAGCATTCGACTGGTGGCTGAATTCCACGATGGTACCGGCCGCCACTTGCTGGAATCGCCGCTTTCCGAAGACCAAAAGGCGCTTCCCTTGGACGGCGAGCCGGATGGTTTACGGATCAGCGCCGCCGTTCTGGATACGGGGCAGCTCAGGTGGTGGCTGCTCGGCTTCGGCGGCAGCGTCGAGGTGATCGAACCGAAGGCTTTGCGCAAGGACATTGCCTCGCGCCTGGGGGCGGGCGCTAGGCGCTATTCGAAGGGAGGCGCATGCGCAGGCAATGGCCGCTGACGAAATCCAAGATTATTTCGTTCCTGCAATGCCCCAAGTGGTTGTGGCTGGAAGTCCACAAGCCGAACGAGAAGGATGAAACCGAGGAGATGCAGGCGAGGTTCCTCGTCGGACACCACGTTGGTGATATCGCGCGCACGCAATATCCGAAGGGCGTGCTCATCGAACACCCGGATAATTTCAACGCAGCGATCGCAGCCACACAAGCGGCGATGTCGAGTCGTATCCCGGTCTTCGAAGCGGCGTTTCAGCACGACAACGTCCGTGTTCGAACGGACCTTATGCTCCCTAAGCCGCGCTCGTGGCACACTGCGGAAGTGAAGTCTGCCGGCGAGGTCAAGGATCATCACCTCAACGATCTGGCCGTGCAGACCTCGGTTCTCAAGAACGCCGGCATTCGTGTTTCCCGATCCACCATCCGCCACATCAATAAGCAGTTCGTCTATCCGGGCGGTGGCAATTACCGCGGCCTCCTGACCGATGCCGAGGCCGACAGAGAAGTAAAAGAACTGTTGCCCGAGGTCCGCGGATGGGTTGCGGCTGCGAGGAAAACGCTCAGCGGCCGTGAACCCGGGATTGAAATGGGCAAGCATTGCAACGATCCCTGGGCTTGCCCGTTTCAGGGCTATTGCACAAAGCTCGCGGGCACGGGCGCGGCTTACCCGGTGGATCTGCTCCCGCGAGGAAGGAGCCTTGTCGAGAAACTGAAGAGCGAAGGCTACGATGATCTGCGTGAGGTGCCGGCGGACCGCATGACGACCGATCTGTTCCGCCGCATTCATGCAGCAACCAAGACCGGCAAGCCGTACGTGGACAGGGAGGGTGCCCATAGAGCCATGTCTTCGTGGAAGTATCCGCGCGCCTACCTCGACTTCGAGACGATCGGATTCGCTGTTCCGATATGGGAAGGCACGCGCCCCTTCCAGCAGATTCCGTTCCAATGGTCATGTCACATCGAGCGTCCAGATGGAGCAGTCACGCACCGCGAATTTCTGGATCTGAGCGGGAACAACCCCGCACGCGCATGCGCTGAGAAGCTCGTAAAGGGTTTGCGCGGCTGTAGAATGATCATTGCGCATCACGCCGGCGTCGAGCGCAACATCATGAGAGGACTCGCCGCAACGTTTCCGGACCTTCGGGCGCCGCTGCTTCGGCTGGCTGAAGTTGTCGTGGACCTGCTACCGGTTGTGAAAGAGCATTATTATCATCGCGACATGCTTGGCTCTTATTCGATCAAGGCCATACTGCCAGCGCTAGCGCCTCGATTCAGTTACGATAATCTCGACGAAGTGACCGATGGCCTGGCTGCGCAGCGCGCATACGCCGAAGCGATTCATCCCGCTACACCGGACAGCCGGAAAGTCGAACTCGAAAGGAAGCTGCGTCGTTACTGCGCGCTGGACAGCGAGGGTATGATCGCGGTGGCGCGCCGCCTGACAAAATAACCGGGCAGTGATCATGTAGGTTACCCTCCTGCTACTATTGGCAAGCTACCGGGGTGACCGATATTGTGGGAGATTGCAATATGGCTATCAAACCTTCCAAAGCACAGCGCCGCACTCCGCGGAGCAAACGTGCAGGCGGCCAGATAATGGCATACAACATCTATAACTATCCCGGCCCGCTGCTTGGCTCGATAGAAACCAGAGAAGGCAAGCAGATCCTCAAGCGCTCCAAGGGAGGCAGCCAGCAGAATCTGCTTGGGAAGGTAAAGCTTGTGGATGGTCGACTCGTCGTCACTGGACCGCAGGCCGATGAACTAAAGAAAATACTTCACGACCTCCGTAGTTATGCACGCGTGAAGGACGAAAGGGCGCTGTTCGAAGTGATTCCCGACTACTTTCGGGGTGCTCTCCTCGCAAATCCGATCGATGATGCGCACGATGACGCTGACGCGCCCTTGCGCTTTGGCCTCCTGAAGGTGACCGATGATCTCTCGACTGAGGACTTCGAGCGGTTCATACGGAAGCTCACTGAATGACGAGCGTGCTCCTGCTCCAGAGTGAACACTTCGGGACCGGCAACGTCCTCACGTGCGAGGAAATCCTGCCGAGCAACACGCGAGGACTGCTTGGTCAGTATGACCCGGCGCGCATGCGCGAAATGATTGGCGTATCCGAAGTTCGAGAGCGTGTGTTTCCGACGATCCGCTCAGGCGTCCGCTTCTGGCCGTTTCTCCTCGTGGCGCATGAGCTTCGAGATGAAGGAAGCAAGGCCCGCATCGAAGACCGCCTACGGACCCTGCGCAGGTGCCAACGGTACCACCAAGACAGAGGACGGTACATGCGTCAGTTTGGGCCGCGAAGCACCACAACGTTTGCTGCGTACCAGAGCATGTACCGCAACATAATGACGTCCACGAACGGGGACACAGCGGCCTTATGTGCCTTTCTCTCGATGCGCCGGCGGTATCGCGGAGATCCTCGCTTCTTCCTGGATCATGCACGCGAGTGGCGCA
>MERG01000447.1:0-1424 GCA_001771985.1 Betaproteobacteria bacterium RIFCSPLOWO2_12_FULL_62_13
CGATCCACCACACGGCCGCTCAGGATACCGCCCGGCGCCACGGCATTCACCGTAATGCCGTAAGGGCCGACTTCCACGGCGAGCTGACGCGTGAAGCCGAGCACGCCTGCTTTCGCGCTTGCATACGAGATATTGGGAGATTGCCCTCGCCCTCTTGCCGCTATCGAAGAGATGTTGATGATCCTGCCCCATCCCTGTCGTTTCATGTTCGCCAGCACGGCTCGGGTGCACAGCATCGGGCCTTTCAAGTTGAGAGCGACGACCTGGTCCCAGACCTCTTCCGTCATGTCTTCCAGAGGGGAAGGCGGGCTGCCTTTTCCCGCATTGTTGACCAGAATATCGACCTCGCCGAGGACGGACTGCATTTGCCGTATAGCGTTGCGTACCTCCCCTGCACTTGTCACATCGGCTCGGCAATAGACGCATTTCGCGCCCATTTCTTGGGCCGCCTGAAGCACATCCGCAACAGCGCTCGAATCCGCCTCGTCCAGATCGAGCAGCGCGACCTTCGCGCCTTCTTCGGCCAATGCCAGTACGCATGCTTTGCCGATACCACGCGCGGCACCTGTTACGACTGCAATCTTGCCCCGGATCCCTCTATCGAACATATTCTTGGCTCTCGCATCATTCCATTGCGATGTTCGCCGTCTTGACTACGCGGGCCCAACGCGAAAGTTCCTCTATTATGAACGCGGCCATTTGCTGGCGCGTATACGCCTGCGGCTCGATTCCCCGGGCCCTCAATCGTTCCTGCATGTCTCGCTTCGAGAGCGCTCTCCCCAGCGCAGCGTGGAGAATCTGTACTGGCCCTTGAGGCGTGCGGGCGGGTACCAGAAGCCCGAACCAATTTACGACCCGATAGGAAGGCCAACCGAGTTCGCGGACGGTCTGCACGCCGGGAAGAGCGCTGGATGGTTCTTCGCCGGTAACGGCTAACGGGTGCAGGCGTCCCGCTCTGATATGGGGAAGCGCAGAAGGAAGCGTGGGAAACATGAAATCGACGCGCCCCGCAAGCAAATCCGTCATGGCGGGCCCGTTACCCTTATATGGCACATGTACGATTTCCACATTTGCCATGACGCGCAACATCTCCCCGGCCATATGAGGGGTTGCGCCGACGCCGGTCGATGCGAAGTTCAGACTGCCCGGCTTGGACTTTGCGGCTTGAATCAGGTCCTTCAGGGTGCGATGTATCGAAGCCGTGGGAACGACGATCGCATTCTGGAAGTTGCCGATCATTCCCACGGGCGCGAAGTCCGTTGTCGGGTTGTAGGGAATTTTCGGCTGCAGACTAGGATTGATGCTCAGAGCGCCAGTCGTTCCGACGAGCAGCGTATAGCCATCCGGCAGCGCCTTCGCGACGATGTCTGCGCCGATAATGCCGCCCGCGCCGGCTCGATTGTCGACCACGACACTTTGGCGCA
>MERG01000447.1:1454-2849 GCA_001771985.1 Betaproteobacteria bacterium RIFCSPLOWO2_12_FULL_62_13
GTGCGATGAAGTCCCCGGCTCCGCCTGGCGGGAAGCCGACAATCAAGCGTATCGGCTTGGTGGGATAGTCTGCCGCCGCCAGCGCCGTCGTGGAGAGGAGCAGGCAAAGACAAGCAAGCATTTGACGCATCGTGGTTCCTGTCATGGCTTTCTTCCTGTCAGTCGCAGCCCGGTCGTCGACTCTCCGGAGAACCGCTATCCCGCACGTCCTTTGGGCGCAAAGTTCGGCTCGAGCTCCACTTTGAAAGCGGTGACCGTCGCGCCCAAGGCCATGAAATAACCCGCGAGCAAGGTGAGGTCGGTGATCTGGCGCTCCGAATAGTGCTTGCGCAATTCAGCGAACGTGGCGTCCGTGACATTGCCGCCCCGGGCGAATTCGCGCACGTAGCGAACCGCTCCTTTTTCGCTTTCGCTCAAAGTCTCCGCAAGCTCGTCCGTTTCCAATGCGTCGAGCTCCTGCTGCGTGACGCCGGCCTTGATCGCGTGGGGATAATGGTGAGTCAACGCATATTGGTTCCCGCGCGCAACGGCGAGAATCGCGAGCTCGCGCACACGCGCCGGCAGCTCGGTGCCGTAGCGCACGTATTCGCCGAACGCCGCGAAACGCTCCAGGCCTTGCGGTGCGTGGCTCAGGCTCAACAGTATGTTCGCAACGTAACCGCGCGTCTTCGTGATTCGCTCGTACGTTGCCGCAAGCTGTGCATTGCCTGTGGGATCGGCTGGCTTGATACGCTGCATGGGTTTCCTCTCTCGCTTGTTTAAGAGCGCGTAACAAAATGACGTTGCTTTCCCTCATCCCAACCCTTCTCCCGAGGGGAGAAGGGCTTTCTTCCCTCTCCCTTCGGGACGGTAGGCATCATCCCGGACTCGATCCGGGGGACCGAGGGTGAGGGAGAGCTGTTAGGCTTGGACGGGCTCATTTTGATACGGACTCTTCGTACACTGGGCTAATGTCCTTCCCATAGATTTCACGCCCAAACGTCATCCTGGCGCAGGCTCCGCTTCAGGGTGATGGGCGTTCCACCAGGACGCCAGTTCCTGACACGTCATGAAAGAAACGCCGGAAGAGCGCCTCACGACGCGCAAGAACTCGTCGACGACCCGCGCCCGACTCGCCCGGCCGGAGCCATAGTCGCCGCGGGCATGGAGCGTCAGATTTACGTAGAGGCCGTGCCCGTATATGGCGTTGAACTCCTCGCACCATGTCTTCAGCACGCGGTCATGGGTGTGGCGCGACGCGTACAAGGTCGAGTCGTCGAGAAACTGGAACTGCGGCAGCTCGATCATGCGCCGCTCGTTGCGGCATTTCATTACGTAGGGAAGATCATCGTCCTGGAAGCTGCTGTCGTAGGCGTAGCCGAGCTCCGTGAGATGCGCCAGTGTCTCGGGAGAGAG
>MERG01000447.1:2896-4839 GCA_001771985.1 Betaproteobacteria bacterium RIFCSPLOWO2_12_FULL_62_13
TCTTCAGGACCTCATGAGCGCGCTCCAGTGTTTCCCGCTCCTTCGCGCCCAGCTTGCTGTGATCTTCGAACGCGTAGCCGCGCGCGGCCACCTCATGGCCCGCCGCCATGACCGCCTCGAGCGAGCGCCCATTGTTCTCGGCGTCCAAACCGGGCACGAAGAACGTCGCGCGTATGCCGAGTTCCTGCAGGACCGTCAGCAGGCGCCAGATGCCGGCGCGCATGCCGTAGCGCCCATAGGAGAACCGGCCGTACAGGTTTTCCTTTTCCACTTCGTGCAGATCCACCGATTCGGCGTCGAAGTTGACGGTTACCGTGACGGCGCAGCGCGTTCCCGCAGGCCAGCTTGACTCGGCTGTCGCCATCATTCGAACTCGCTCGGGTTGCTCAAGCACCAGTCGGCGAGTTGCCGGAGATTCACGAAACGAACCCCATCGTGCTGCTTGATATAGCGGATCATTTCTTCGATCACCGCAGCCCGCGATGGACTGCCTGATCCCCAGCCGCTGCGCGGGTGAAACGTGAGCATGAAGTAACCGTGCTCCGCATAAAGCGAGTCGAATTCCTGCTTCCAATGGGTCAGCACCTCGGAGGCCGGCGTCATGCTGACTTTGTACCACGGGAAGTCGTCGAGGCTGTACGTGTTGTTGGGGATCTCCACCATGTCGGCAAGGCGCTTCCCGTCCAGTCGTACCAGGTAGGGAAGGTCGTAATCCTTGTCACTTGAATCGTACACATAGTTGAGCTTCTTCAGCACCCGCATGGTGCGGGCCGTCTTCCTGCCGGACGGCGAGCGCCAACCGACGGGAGCGACGCCGAGCAAATCGGAGAGGATTTTGTGCGTGCGCTCGAGCAATTCCTCCTCCTCGTCGCCCAGCTCCCACGCCTCGTGGAGATAACCGTGGGCGGCGACCTCGAACCCCCTGCGGTGTATGTCCTTCACGACATCGGGGTAGTACTCCGCGTCGTAGCCGGGGACGAAGAAGGTGGATGGAATCCCGTGCTTCTCGAAAAGGTCCAGATAGCGCGGAATGCCGCGGCGCCCCGAGTAGCGCCCCCAGGAATTGACGCCAAGCGGACGAAGCTTGCGCCCGATCTCGTGAGACGGTCCGTCAAAATCGACGGTCAACATGCAGACGCAGCGCACGCCGGATGGCCAACGGTACTTGAACTGCATGGATGTGGCGCTCGCGCCCATCAGGGGGCCTCTGAACAAGTGTCGTCGCGAGAAGTTTCGAGCACAGCGAAGCAATCCGTGGCGACCCCGGGAATCCCCGAGATTGCTACGTCGCCGCGCTCCCCGCATTGAAAACCAAAATAGATTACCAGAAAACAGAAGATGCGTGACAGCACTTCCAACATGTGGAAGTGGCGCGCTTTCGTTGCCCGAATGCAAGGCCGCTCCTATAATTCGTTGGGCGTCATGCGCGCCGTCTTGAAGGAAGATCGCGACAGGGGGTTGCAAGATTGACCAGCGAACATTATTGGAGCACCAGCGACGGAACCCGCCTGTTCTATCGCTACGACGATTTCACCGAATACGAGCGCATGCGGCGGTACGTGCGCGACTGCACCTTCGTCGCGTTTCCGGGCGCATCGCACAGCATGAGTGCAGAAATCCCGGATCGCTGCGCCCAGGAGTACGCCAGCTTTTTGAAGAGCGCCGCATGACGTCGATGCACACCTTCACCGCGAGCGACGGTATCCGGATCGCATACTGCGTCGACGACTTCACCGATCCCTGGCGCACTGCGCCGGCGCTGCTCATGCTGCATTCCGCCATGAGCAGCGCGCGCCGGTTCTATTCCATGGTGCCCGGGCTTGCCCGCCACTATCGCGTGGTCCGCATGGACAGTCGAGGTCACGGCCGGTCGCAAATCCCTCCGCCGAACGTTCCGCATAACAGGGAACGGCTCACCCAGGACGCGGTGGAGCTGCTCGACG
>MERG01000447.1:4892-5475 GCA_001771985.1 Betaproteobacteria bacterium RIFCSPLOWO2_12_FULL_62_13
CGCCCTGGGGCTCGAGCGCGTCCATATACTCGGCGGATCGGCAGGCGGATATACGGGCCAGTTACTCGCCATCAACCATCCCGAGCGCGTCAAGAGTCTGATGCTTTTCAGCTCGACGCCGGGCTTCAAAGGCGAGCAGGGCAAGCGCTGGCTGCGGGAAGCGCGGCAGCGCGGTATGCGGGCTTTTTTCGGCGAAACGATAAACGAGCGCATCCCGGTCGCCGAAGCCGATCCGCGCCTGATCGAATGGGTGCTCGATGAAATGTGCAAGAACGATCTCACGTTTCTAGAGCGTTTCATCGGCACGTGGACTGACGCGGACTTCACCGATGAGGTGCACAAGATCCGTTGCCCGACGCTGATCGTCGAGCCCGGCGCGCACAAGATCGGCACCGGGTCGAAGTTCGCCGAAATGGAGAAGCTCATACCGGGAAGCGAGCGCATCGTGTACGAGAACGGGCGGCACAATCTCTACGACTACCTGCCGGAGCGCTGCGTGGCCGATGCGCTGGCATTTCTCAAGCGGCATTTTCCGCAGGAATAAGGAAAACCCATGACGTTATCGTCCGAGATGCATGAACTC
>MERG01000448.1 GCA_001771985.1 Betaproteobacteria bacterium RIFCSPLOWO2_12_FULL_62_13
TGAAGTTCGAAAATGATATTTGTTGCCTCGGTCCTATAGTCGTTTAAATCGGCATAGGTCTTCGCAGCCGGTCCAAGTGGGTTCCAGTCGGATAAGACCTTCGCCACAGCGGTGATCGTTTTTTCTTCCACGACTGATCTCTCGCGACCGTTAACGCCAGCGTTCAGCGGCGGGCGCTGGTCGGCCGTGCGCTGGAACGCCTAGTTCGGCTTTTGACCAACCTGATTTCGACGCGACAGCCCACAGCGTCAGCGTACCGATGCAAAGTCACTACTGTCCGGTTAAACGAGAGGGCGAATCGCTGAAAGCCATGAATGACAGGGGATTCTGGGCGGATAAATCGGGTCAGGTCCACATTGGCGGATAAATCGGGTCAGGTCCACATTTGTCGGAAATGTGAACCCGGTCCCATTTTTTCATGGCGCCTATCGGGACCTAACGCTAGGTTAAGCGACGCCGGCACGGCGTCCGCTTGAACCGTCAGTTAGGCCCGTTTTAACCGGAGCGAGACGATGGAGCAACTGACACGAGAGTTTGTAGGCCAGATGCTGACGCACTGCGCACGCAAGGAACATCCGCCGCTGACGGTATGGGAGGCCGAGCAATTGGCGCGCGCATGGCTTGACCGTGAGCGGCGCATCGCAATGGACAGCGCGTTTACGGAGCTTTACGAGGTGGTGGCGCAGATCCTGGAGGCCGGACACATGAATACCGAAGACCTGGCCCGCCTGCGTGCTGCATATGAACGGGCCTAACGTTCAATCATTTGCCGAAAAACAGACTATTGTGGCCGGCTCAGTTTACGCCCACCAAGAAATGCTTGCAAAATCCTCAAATTGGGACTGCTGCAAGAATATGGCGGTCACGTTAGGTTACGCGCCACGGCAGAGCGTCGTCACGACGTTCGAGGGCAGGCTCCGGCGGGAACGCATTCGGCAGTTCACGAAGCCTGAACCGCACGATGGATTCCCGATTGCTCGGGAATGACAAGGGGTGTTGGGCCGGTCTGCCGACCTCACGAATTCTTGAACGAGGTCCGCACCGCGCAGGATCTCCTGAGACACCAGAGCGTCTCGACGTTCGGGGGCAAGCTCCGGCGGGAAGCCATTCGGCAGTTCACGAAGTCTGAACCGTACAATGGATTCCCGATTGCTCGGGAATGACAAGGGGTGTTGGGCGCAGTAGTCAGTTCGCTCGATGCGGGCTAAACTGTGCAGCGTGTTTGACTTCGATTCGCTATTCTCGGAACAGGGCCCGCTCGCCCGGGTCATCAAGGATTTCCGCGCGCGGCCGTTCCAGCTCGAGATGGCGCGCGCGGTGGCCGAGGTCATCGCGAACAACACGGTATTGGTGGCGGAAGCGGGCACCGGCACCGGCAAGACCTTCGCCTATCTTGTCCCGGCGCTCATGTCGGGCGGCAAGGTCGTCATCTCGACCGGCACCAAGACGCTGCAGGACCAGCTCTTCGACCGCGACATCCCGACGGTGCGCGCGGCGCTCAAGGTGCCGGTGACGGTGGCGCTGCTCAAGGGCCGCGCCAATTACGTCTGCCGTTATCATCTCGAACGCGCACTCGCCGGCGCCCGGCTGCCGACGCGGAATGACGCCCGTTATCTTGCGCTGATAGATCGTTTCGCGCGTGTGACCCGCACCGGGGACAGGGCCGACTGCTCGAGCGTTCCCGAGGACGCGGGCATCTGGTCGTACGTCACCTCCACGCGCGAGAACTGCCTGGGGTCGGATTGCCCACACTACAACCGCTGCTTCGTGATGGAAGCGCGCAAGCAGGCGCTCGCCGGCGACGTGGTGGTGGTCAATCACCACCTGTTCTTCGCCGATCTGGCGCTGCGCGATGAGGGCGTAGGAGAACTGCTGCCGGCGTGCAACACGGTGGTCTTCGACGAAGCGCATCAATTGCCGGAGACGGCGAGCCTCTTTTTCGGAGACAGCGTTTCGACCTCGCATTACCTCGATCTCGCGCGCGATACGCGCATCGAAGGTGCCGCCTCGGCCAAGGACTACGCTCCGCTGCCCGAGGCGGCCCAGGCGCTCGACAAAGCGGCGCGCGACCTGCGGCTCGTGTTCAAGGAGGAAAGTGGCCGCCTGCCACTGCGGATGCTGGAGGGGCGCCGCGCGTTCGAATCGGCGCTGGATACGGTCCTTGCCAGGCTCGATGAACTCGCCGCGGTGCTGCACGAGCAGGCCCAGCGCAGCGAAGGGTTGGAGCGCTGCTGGCAGCGCACGCTCACGCTCGCCGAGCAGACCGAGCGCTGGCGCAGCGGCGCGGACAGCGACCGCGTGCGCTGGGTGGAACTGTTCGGCCATTCGCTGCAGCTCAACTCGACGCCGTTGTCGATAGCGGAGACCTTCCGCAGCGAGATCGAGGACAAGGCGCGGGCGTGGATTTTCACTTCGGCTACGCTCTCGGTGGGCGGGGATTTCAGCCACTACTGCGGCGAGATGGGACTCGAGGCCACGCGCAGCGTGAGCTGGGACAGCCCTTTCGATTACGCGCGGCAGGCTTTGCTCTACGTGCCGGAGGGCTTGCCTGATCCCAACACGCCCGAGCACACGCCGGCCGTAATCGAAGCGGCGTTGCCCCTCATCAAGGCGAGCGGCGGGCGCGCTTTCCTGCTGTTTACAAGTCTTCGCGCGATGCGCGACGGCCACGCGCTGCTCAAGGAAGCATTCGCGCGCCGCGGCTGGGAGTTTCCGCTGCTCGCGCAGGGCGAGGGATCGCGCTCGGAACTGCTGGAACGCTTTCGCCGTTTGGGCAACGCGGTGCTGGTGGGCAGCCACTCGTTCTGGGAAGGGGTGGACGTGCGCGGCGAGGCGCTGTCGGTGGTGGTGATCGACAAGCTGCCGTTTTCCGCGCCGGACGATCCGGTGCTCGCCGCGCGCATCGACAGGATGAACCGCGAGGGACGCAACGCTTTCCTCGAATACCAACTGCCGCAGGCGGTGATCACGCTCAAGCAGGGCGCCGGAAGACTGATCCGGGACGAGGGCGACCGCGGCGTGCTGGCGATCTGCGATACGCGGCTGTTCAGCAGGAGCTACGGGCGGCGCATTCTGCAAAGCCTGCCGCCGATGCGCCGCACGCGCAACGCCGACGAGGCGACGGCGTTCTTCAGAATAAAGTCGGTAATGAGGTCGATCGGACGGAAGGCATAAGCCGATTGTAGTGTCAGCCGGTTTGATTCCGGCTTGTCCGGTTTAGGAGTTTGTCGAGGCGAAGTCCGACGAACTCCTCAGCTCTTGTTGTCGTTGCTCTTGCCCGGTTCATTCTGCGGCGTGTCCGGCTGGTTCGGCGCGGCGCCGGAGAAGTTGGGGAACGGGAAAGTGCTGAACAGGTTGCGGGTCTGCTTCTGCAACTGCTGCTGCATTTCGAGAAAAGCGTTCGCACTCTGTTCGAGGTAGTGGCCCATCAGGCCCTGGATCGCCGGCCCCTGCATCTTGACGAAGTCGCTCCACGCCTCGGAATTGAGGATGGGATTCTTGCCATACATCTGCCGCGATTGATCTTGCAGACGTTTCTGGATCTCGATGAAGGTTTGAATGTTCTTCTCGAGGTAATTGCCCATCATCCCCTGCATCGCGTTGCCGTAGAAGCGGATAATCTGCGACAACATGTCGCTGGAGAACATCGGCGCGCCCGCGGTCTCTTCCTCGAGAATGATCTGGAGCAGGATGCAGCGCGTCAGGTCCTCCTTGCTCTTGGCGTCCTCCACCCGGAACTCGATGTTGTCGAGAACCAGTTTCTTCACGTCGGACAATGTGATGTAACTACTTGTTTCCGTGTCATAAAGCCGACGATTGGGATATTTCTTGATAATTCTGGGCTGTGAGGTCATGTTCCGCCCCGTGGATCAAGGGAAGACTTATTATTCCAGACAACCTGTTGCATTGCAATCTAACAGATTGAAAAATATCGCTAAATCAATGGGTAACGCGTCGCATTCCATATTGCTGCTGTGCAATAAAAAAGCACTTGACAACAGCGATTTGCCCACTTGGTATTGGATTTGTGCGCCGCAGCATCACAGGACTGCTGACGGGGCGCTGCCGCCAGAGGAGATCGTCCAGATGACGGAGAATGCCGCCAAGTCGGCGCCTGCCGGATCCGGGCCGGCGCTCGCGGTGATCAAGCAGACCATGGCCGCGGCCAATGCGATGGTCGACACGATGACCAAGACCGCCAAACAGCTTGCCCAAGTGGCCGATGCCAGCATCACGTCGGCGACCAGCGCCATCAAGGGCGGCGCAAGGAAACCACGATTCACCGTTCACCAGGGATCAATACATGTGCTGCCCGCCGTTCATAGCGAGGTTCGCCCCGGTGAAATAGCCGGCGTCCTCCGAGCACAGGAAGGCGACCAGCGCGCCGACCTCCTCGGGCTTGCCGAGACGTCCCAGCGGGATCTGCGGCAGGATCTTGCTCTCCAGCACCTCCTTCGGTACCGCCAACACCATCTTGGTTGCGATATAGCCCGGCGACACCGTGTTCACCGTCACGTTCTTCCGCGCGTATTCGAGCGCAAGCGCCTTGGTGAAGCCATGCATGCCGGCCTTGGCCGCGGAGTAATTGGTCTGCCCGAAGGCGCCTTTCTGCCCGTTGACCGAGGAAATGTTGATGACGCGCCCCCAGCCGCGCTCGGCCATGCCATCGCAAATCGGCTTGGCCATGTTGAACACGCTGTCGAGGTTGGTGCGCATCACGGCGTCCCAGTCCGTCTTGCCCATTTTTCTGAAACTGGCGTCCTTGGTGATTCCGGCGTTATTGACGAGGATGTCGATCGGCCCGACCTCCGACTGGATCTCGGCCACCGCCTTCTGGCACGAATCGAAGTCGGTGACGTCCACTTGGTAGGCGTAAAAGGTGTAGCCCTTGCTTTTCATCCCAGCGAGCCACTCGCCGGATCTGGTGTTGCCGGGCGAGTAAGTAGTGACCACCTTGTGGCCCGCATCGGCGAGCTTGATGCAGATTGCTTCACCGATGCCGCCCATACCGCCGCTTACGACCGCTATGCGTTGTGCCATGGATTTTCTCCTTACTCAGTTGTGACGCGAGAAAGCCAGGAGTTTGTCAAACTTAGCCCCGACAAACTCCTAAGCAGCCTGTACGGAGTGTCAAGTTCGACAGGCTGCTGGCAGAATATTACCGCTCCATTTCGCCTTCAATTATGCCTCAGGTGCACTTTTCCTTGACGTAACGGCCCGGCGCGGGCTCGATTTCCGGATAGCGGCCGCCGCCCAGTGACATGCGCGCGCCCACTTGAACGCCGCCATGCTGTGCGAGCCACGCGCTCCAATGCGTCCACCAGCTCCCGGGGTGCGATGCGGCCGCGGCGAACCAGCGCTCCGGATCGTCTCCGAGTTCGGCATTCAGCCAGTAATTGCGCCGGTTCCTGGAAGGCGGATTGATGATGCCCGCAATGTGGCCGCTTGCCGCCAGCGCAAATTCGATTTTACCGTTCAACAGCCGCGCGCTGGCATAGGCGGTTTTCCAGGGCACGATGTGATCCTCACGCGTGGCAAGCACGTACGCCGGCATGTCGACGTGGCGCAAGTCTACCGGCACCCCGCACATCATGAGCTTGCCCGGTGAGCGCAGATTGTTCTCCAGGTACATATTGCGCACGTAGTAGACGTACATGGCGCCGGGCAGGTTGGTGCTGTCGCTGTTCCAGAACAGGAGGTCAAATGGGTCGGGCGTCTTGCCCTTGAGGTAATTGCTGACGACATATTGCCAGATCAGGTCGTTCGCGCGCAGGCTGGCGAAGGTGAGCGCAAGTTCCTTGCCGTGCAGCACGCCACCTCCCGCGAAGTCCAATTCGCGTCTCATGACGTAGGCGTCGTCGACGAAGACACCCAACTCACCGGTATCGCAGAAGTCAAGCATGCTCGCGAGCAGCGTCAGGCTGGCGACCGGATCGTGTCCTTTGGCGCGCAGCACGGCGAGCGCGCTGCCCAGCAGCGTGCCGCCGACGCAGAAACCGAGCGTGTTTATTTTTTCCACCCTGCAGATTTCCGTCACAAGCGAAATTCCCTGGATGACGCCCTGCTCCAGGTAGTCGTCCCAGGTGGCGCGGCCCATGGATGCCGGCATGTTGCGCCACGAGACCATGAACACGGTGTGGCCGTGCTCGACGGCATGGCAGACGAAAGAGTTATCAGGCTGCAGATCGAGGATGTAGTACTTGTTGATGCATGGCGGCACTATCAGCAGCGGCCGCTCATGGACCGTGTCGGTCGCGGGCCGATACTGTATGAGCTGCATGAAATCGTTCTCGAACACCACTGCGCCTGGCGTGATGGCGAGATTGCGGCCGACCTCGAATGCACGCTCGTCGGTCATCGACACCAGGCCCTTTTCCAGATCCGCCGCAAGGTTCTTCAAGCCTTCGGTGAGGCTCTCTCCCTGCGTTTCGGCGGCGAGCTTGAGCGCTTCGGGATTGCTCCATGGGAAGTTTGCCGGCGACATCGCGTCGATCACTTGGCGCGTGAAAAAAGTCAATTTTTTCTTGGCGTGCGGCTCGAGTCTGGCGTGGCCGACGATTTCGTCGAACCAACGCGCCCGTAGGAGGTAGGACTGGACGAGAAAGCTGAAATAAGGCTCCCGCCACTCCCGGGCGCGGAACCTGCGGTCCGTCGGATCGGGTGCGATAACCGGCGCAGCGGCCGCAGCGGGGTCAGGCTCCGATGTTCGCGCAGGAAGACTCGCCCACAGTTGAAGCTGCTTCTCATAGTAGCGGTTCTGGATGTCCAGCCAGCCCTTGGTGTCCTGGGCGATATCCGCCGCCAGCGACCTGAAGATCTCGGCGACCACCGGCCCGCCGCCGTCCGCCAAGGGCTTGAGCATGGCTTCGACCAGCCTGTGATTCAGGGCGGACAAGGCTTCAATGGCGTTCGTATGCTGGTTCATCGGCTGGTAGTGGCGTGTGACGGGACCATGTCAGACGTGGCGGATTACGGAATTGAGACGCGCTACGTGCTGCCCGGCCAAACAACGATAGCACGGCGCGCGTGAGGCTGGAACAACCCGCCGGGGCGGCTTGTGAGTCTCAGGCGGTGGAGTGGGCGAGCTCGCCGACCAGCGAGATGGTGGCCACACCGAGCGCCGTGGATCCGCTCAGCCGTCGCACCAGATCAACGCACCCATACGGCCAGTTGTCCCGTCGCGTCGGTAAGAGAAGAAACGCCGGGAATCCGAAACGGTGCAGAGTCCGCCGCCGTAGACCTGTGTTACGCCGGCACGCGCCAGCGCATGACGCGCGAGAACATAGATATCCGCGAGCCATTGTCCCGGGCGACAAGGTGCAAATGCAAATTCAGCGCGTGCATCCTGCTCAACGAAGGCAGTGCGGACATCGGCCCCGACCTCAAAGGCCTGCGGCCCGATAGCTGGGCCGAGGTAAGCAAGAAGGTCGGCAGGCGCTCTTCCGATGCCGCGTACGGTGTTTTCGATGATGCCACGCGAAAGACCGCGCCATCCGGCGTGCGCCGCGGCCACCAGCATCCCGGCCCGGTCGGTGAACAGCACCGGCAGGCAATCGGCGATCATGACCGCGCACACGGTTCCCGCCTGGCGTGCAATGCTGGCATCCGCCTGCGGTGGTGACTCAATACCATCGGCTGGCACTACGGTCGCGCCGTGCACCTGCTTGAGCCATTTTGGCGCCTGCGGCAGCACACCGCACAGGCGCCCCCGGTTTGTCGCTACCGCCTCCGGATCATCGCCCACCCGCAAATCAAGATTGAAACTGGCAAAAGGCCCGCGGCTTACCCCCCCGCTGCGTGTCGTGATCACAGCCTTGACGTTGGTGGGCGCCGGCCAGTCGGGCACGATCCAATCAGGCGGATAAGTCATGACTCGGTCTTCAGCGCTGCGAGCAAGTCCCGCATGTCGCGCGGTAACGCGGCGTGCCAGCTCCTGGTCAGCCGCGTCGAAGGGTGGACTAACGCCAGCTTCTCAGCGTGCAAGGCCTGGCGGCCAAACGGGACGGCTTCGGGCGCGCCCCGCGTCCTTTTTCCCCCATAGACCGGGTCGCCGATCAGCGGGTGACCGATCGAGTTGAGATGGACGCGAATCTGGTGCGTGCGGCCGGTTTCGAGCCGGCAGCGCAAGAGCGTTGCCTGCGCGAAGCGCTCTACCACCTGATAGCGCGTGACCGCCGGCTTGCCGCGGGCGACTACGGCCATGCGCGTGCGACTCGCGGGATGCCGCCCGATCGGCGCGTCCACCGTCCCATCGCGCGCGACGCGGCCATGCACCACCGCCAGATATTCGCGCGTGACGCTGCGCGCCTGCAGTTGGCGCACCAGGTCGGCATGCGCGGTAAGTGTCTTGGCGACGACCATCAGTCCGCTCGTATCCTTGTCGAGGCGGTGCACGATGCCGGCACGCGGCAAGTGCGCGAGCTGCGGCGCGTGCTTGAGCAGCGCGTTGAGCAGCGTGCCCTGCCAATTGCCGCTGCCCGGGTGGACCACGAGCCCGGCAGGCTTGTTGACGATGAGCAGCGCTTGATCCTCGAAGACGATGTCGAGAGGGATATCCTGCGGCCGGAACGCGAACTCGGAGGGATCAGGCGCAGGCACGACCGTGATTTTCTCGCCGCCCCACACTTTCTGGCGGGGCCGCGCCGTCTTCCCGCCGAGCGCGACCTGGTTTTGCCGAATCCAGAGAGCGAGCCGGCTGCGCGAAAACCCCGGCAACAAACGCACGAGAGCTTGGTCCAAGCGCAAGCCGGCACATTCGTCCGGCACAGTCAGTTCAATCGCGGACGGCGTGGGCGCGTTTACGCTATAATTCGCGGGCGGTACGTTCATCATGCGACATAGTTTAGCTGTATTCCTGGCACTGCTACTCGGCGGGCTCCTCGGCGCGTGCGGCCTCTTGCCGGGCGAGATCGACGAAACCCGGGGTTGGTCCGCGACGAAGCTCTATACTGAAGCGCGGGGCGAGCTTAACGACCGCAATTATGAAAGGGCGATCAAGCTCTACGAAAAACTCGAGGCGCGCTACCCTTACGGCCGCTACGCGCAGCAGGCGCAGATCGAGATCGCCTATGCCTATTACAAGGATGAAGAAGTCCAGTCGGCGGTCGCCGCCGCTGACCGTTTCATCAAGCTGCACCCCAATCATCCGAACGTCGACTACATGTATTACTTGAAGGGGCTTGCCAACTTCAATGACGATCTCGGCCTGTTCGGGTTCGTGAGCGGGCAGGACATGACCGAACGCGACCCCAAGGCGGCACGCGCGGCATTCGATGCGTTCAGGGATCTCGTGACGCGTTTCCCCGAGAGCAAGTACACACCCGACTCGATTCAGCGCATGAATTATCTCGTCAATGCACTGGCATCGCATGAAGTGCATGTCGCGCGTTATTACCTTAAACGCGGGGCGTATGTCGCCGCCGCCAACCGCGCCCAGTACGCCTTGAAGACCTACCCCCAGGCGCCCGCCAACGAAGAGGGCTTGCTGATCATAGTGAAAGCCTACGATGCGTTGGGGATGACAGATCTGCGCGACGACGCCGAGCGGGTCATGAACAAAAACTTTCCGGACAGCAAGTATCTCAAGAGCGGCGGCAGGAGCGGCTCGGCGTGGTGGCAGATCTGGAACTGGTGAAGGCGGGGAATAGTAAATAGGGAATCGGGAACGCAAAGCAGTGCAAGCCGTTAGGCGCGACCACCATTTCCTGTTTCCCATTTTCCCGGCGCTAGCCGAGCGCAAGACAAGCGAGCGTCAAAGCGCGCAACAAAGGCCGCGCCGTGGCGCGGCCTCGTGCTCCGAAACGTTCAGTTGGCGACGAGCGCGCCTTTCACGACCTTGACCTTCTCGCCGATGCGGAACGCGGGTTCCTTGTCGTAGGAGAACGTGCGGGACGAACCGTTTTCCATGCGCACCGCGACATCGTAGCGTTTGGATGATTTCAGATATTTCTCCGCTTCATGCCCGGCGTAGGCGCCGCCTGCGGCGCCGGCCACGGTCGCGATCTTGCGTCCACTGCCGCGGCCGACCTGGCTACCCAGCACGCCGCCGACCACACCGCCGGCAACCGCGCCCAGTCCCGAGCCCTCGCCTTTTTGCTCGATGACGTTAATCGCGCGCACCGTGCCGCAATTCGCGCAGACGGGCGCGGCTTTGGGTTTCGGCGGTTCAACGGCGGCTACGCGTGCGGGTTGTGTCGTGGTTTTCTTGGGCGCGGATGCCGTCGATTGCGTTTTCTTCGGCGCCGGTGCCTTCGCGGTGTCCGGTGCTTTAGGCGCGGGAGCAGGGGCCGTCTGCTGCTCGGCGTTCTTGGAGATCGAGCTCGGGATGACGCCGGTCATGACGCCGACGCCAACGGCGCTGAAAATGATCACCGCGACCGCAGCGATTGCAATCAAAGGATTTGAGCGACCCTGAGTTTCAGACATGGCACACCTCCTTTCGTATCTTCAAGGATGATGACTGACAACGCACATGCTAACACGGAGTTGACGTTGGGGTCGTGAAAAATTACCCAGCGCAACAAGCTGTTACACAATAAATCCGGGTCTGGGGAAGGAATTCTCAGCGTAGTGTTACTTGCGTCACGATTGCAGTTCGGCCAGGCCGCGGTAGAGTTCGAGCGCTTCCGGGTTGGCGAGCGCCTCGACGTTCTTGACCGGCCGGCCATGGACGACGTTGCGCACCGCGAGCTCGACGATCTTGCCGCTCTTGGTGCGGGGGATATCGGCAACCTGCACGATTTTCGCCGGCACGTGGCGCGGGCTGGTGTTATCGCGAATCTTCTTCCTGATTCTTTCGATGAGCGCCGCGTCGAGGGTGAGTCCCTCGCGCAGCCGCACGAACAGGACGATGCGCACGTCATTATCCCATTCCTGGCCGATTGCAAGGCTTTCCACGACTTCGGCAAGCTGTTCGACCTGACGGTAGATTTCGGCGGTGCCGATCCGCACGCCAGCCGGATTGAGCACCGCATCCGAACGGCCGTAGATGATGAGCCCGTCGTGCGGGGTGAGCTCGACATAATCGCCGTGACACCAGACGTTCGGAAACTTCTCGAAGTAGGCGCCGCGGTACTTGGCGCCGTCGGGATCGTTCCAGAAGCCGACCGGCATCGAGGGGAAGGGCGCCGTGCACACCAGCTCGCCTTTTTCTCCCTGTACGGACCGGCCTTCATCGTTGAATACCTCGACTTTCATGCCGAGGCCGCGGCACTGCAGCTCACCGCGCCACACCGGCAGGAGCGGGTTTCCCAGCGCGAAACACGAGATGAGGTCGGTGCCGCCGGAAATTGACGCAAGCTGGATGTCATTCTTGATCGCACGATAAACATAGTCGAAACTCTCGGGCGCGAGCGGCGAGCCGGTCGAGAGCATGCTCTTGAGTGCGCCGAGTCGATGCGTCCTGGACGGTTCGAGCCCGAGCTTGGCCACAGCGTCGATGTACTTGGCTGACGTGCCGAACACCGTCATTCTCTCGGTAGCGGCGTAGTCGAACAGGATCCTGCCGCCGGCGGCAAACGGCGAACCATCGTATAACAAAAGCGTCGCGCGCGCCGCAAGCGCCGAGGCGAGCCAGTTCCACATCATCCAGCCGCAGGTCGTGAAGTAGAACAGCCGGTCGCCGGGCTTGAGATCGTTGTGCAGCACATGTTCCTTGAGGTGCTGCAGGAGCGTGCCACCCGCACCATGCACGATGCATTTGGGAATCCCGGTGGTGCCTGACGAATACAGGATGTAGAGCGGATGATCGAACGGCAACTGCTCGAACCGGATCTCGCGCGGGAAGTAGGGCGCCATGAAATCGTGCACATCGACGGAATTCGGAATTCCGCCGATAACAGGATCTCGTTGCGTGTATGGCACCACGATCGTGCTCTCGATCGAGGGAAGATTCCGGCTGATTTCCTTGAGCCGGTCGACAAGGTCGATCGTCTTGCCATTATAGAAATAGCCGTCGGCGCCGACGAGAATCCTGGGCTCGATCTGGCCGAAGCGGTCGAGCACGCCCTGTATGCCGAAATCCGGCGAGCACGAGGACCAGATCGCGCCGATGCTGGCGGCGGCCAGCATCGAAATGACGGCGCCGGGCAGATTGGGCATGTAGCCCGCCACGCGGTCGCCGGGGCTGACGCCGGCCGCTCGCAGCGCCTGCGCAAGCCGGGAGACCTCGGCGTACAGCTCGCCGTAGGTTACGCGGCTTCTTATCCTGTCCTCGCCCCAGAATACGATGGCGCTGCCGCGGTCGCGCCGCCGCAGCAGGTTTTCGGCGAAGTTGAGCCGCGCTTCGGGAAACCAGCGCGCGCCGGGCATCCGCTGGCCGTCAACGAGAACCGTATCCCCCGGGGTTGCGGCGATCACGCCGCAAAATGTCCACACCGCATGCCAGAAGCGCTCGGGGTCGTTCACCGACCAAGCATAGAGTTGCGGGTAGTTTCCGGTGGCGGCGCCGTAATGCTCGCGCACGTGGGCCATGAACGCCGTGAGATTCGCCGCGGCGATTTGCGCGGGAGACGGTTGCCATAACGGTCTTTCAGCGTGTCGCATAGTCACGTTTCCTGCCGCAGGACAAATCAATGGACAGGATTAACCGTGTGAATCCTGTCTATTCCGCCTTTTGTTCCGGGCGCAGATGCGGAAACAGGATTACGTCGCGGATCGATGGACTGTCGGTGAACAGCATCACCAGCCGGTCGATGCCGATGCCGGCTCCGGAAGCTGGCGGCATGCCGTATTCGAGCGCACGGATATAGTCGGCGTCGTAATGCATGGCCTCGGCATCGCCCGCCTCCTTCAGTTTGGCCTGTTCTCTGAAGCGCGCGGCCTGGTCGTCGGGGTCGTTCAACTCGGAGAAACCGTTGGCGATTTCGCGGCCCGCGATGTAGAGCTCGAACCGCTCGGTGAGGTCGGGATTGCTGTCGCTGCGGCGCGCGAGCGGAGAGACCTCGGCCGGATAGTCGACGATGAAAGTAGGCTCGAACAAACTCGACTCGGTCGTGTTTTCGAACAGCGTCAACTGCAGTCCGCCGATGCCGTCGCCAGGCTTGTAGGAAATGCCGAGCTGCTCGAGTCTGGCGATCAGCGCCTCGCGGTTGTTCAGGAGCGCAGCGTCGTATTCCGGGTGGTATTTCCTGATCGCCTCGATGATGGTGAGGCGCTCGTAAGGTTTTTCGAAGTCGATTTCGCGGCCCTGATAGACGATCCTGGAAGTGCCGAAAACCGTCTGTGAGACATCCCGCAGCATTTGCGCTATCACCGCCATCATGTACTCCTGGGTGGTGTACGCGGCGTAGAACTCGAGCATCGTGAATTCGGGGTTATGTCGCGTCGAGATGCCTTCATTGCGGAAATTGCGATTGATCTCGAATACCCTCTCGAAACCGCCCACCACCAGGCGCTTCAGATAAAGCTCGGGCGCGATCCGCAGGTAGAGCTTCATGTCGAGCGCGTTGTGATGGGTGACGAACGGGCGCGCGGCGGCGCCGCCCGGAATCGGCTGCATCATGGGCGTTTCGACCTCGACGAAGCGCTCGGCCAGCAGGAAATTGCGGATCGCCTGGATGGTGCGCGAGCGTTGCACGAAAGTGAGGCGGGTTTCCGCGTTCACGATCAGGTCGAGGTAGCGCTGCCGGTACTTGAGTTCCGGGTCGGTCAGTCCGTGGAACTTTTCCGGCAGCGGCCGCAACGACTTGGCGAGCAGCCGGAGTTCCTGCACGCGAACCGTCAGTTCGTCGGTCTTGGTCCTGAACAGGACGCCGCTGACGCCGATGATATCGCCGATGTCATAATGCTTGAACGCGTCGTGGCCCTCCTTGCCGAGATCGTTTTCGCTGAGATAGATCTGAATCCGGCCGCTCATGTCCTGGATCGTGGCGAAGCTCGCCTTGCCCATGATGCGCTTCAACATGATCCTGCCGGCGACCTTGACGGTCATCGGGTTGAGGTCCAGCGTGTCACGATCGGTTTTCCCGTAGCGTCCGATTAGATCGGCCGCGAGGTCCTCGCGCCGGAAATCATTGGGATAGGCGACGCCCTTCGCCCGCAGCGCCCTGAGCTTGGCGCGGCGTTCCTCGATGATCTGGCTGGCAGTATCTTGTTGGGGAGGGTGTCGTTCGTCCATGACTGGTCCCGGGGTCAGGCGAGGCCCTGTTTCAAGCTGGCATTGATGAAGTCATCGAGGTCGCCATCGAGCACCGCCTGCGTGTTGCCGATCTCGACGTTGGTGCGCAGATCCTTGATGCGCGACTGGTCGAGGACGTAGGAGCGGATCTGGTGCCCCCAGGCGATGTCGGTCTTGGCTTCTTCGAGGGCCTGCTTTTCCTCGCGACGTTTTCTCAGCTCGAGCTCATAGAGCCGCGACTTCAGCATCGCCATCGCTTCGGCGCGATTGCGGTGCTGGGAGCGGTCGTTCTGGCACTGCACGACAATGCCGGTGGGCAGATGCGTCATGCGCACGGCCGAGTCGGTTTTGTTGACGTGCTGCCCGCCGGCGCCTGAGGCGCGGAAGGTATCGATCCTGAGATCCGCGGGATTGATGTCGACTTCGATGGTATCGTCGACCTCGGGATAGACGAACACGCTCGCGAACGAGGTGTGGCGGCGGTTATTGGCGTCGAAGGGGGATTTGCGCACCAGGCGGTGAACGCCCGACTCGGTTCTGAGGTGGCCGTAGGCGTAGTCGCCGCTTACCTTGAGCGTGGCGTTCTTGATCCCGGCGACTTCACCCGGCGACTCCTCGAGCAACGCCACCCGGAAACCCTTGCGCTCGCAGTAGCGCAGGTACATGCGCTCGAGCATCGCCGCCCAGTCCTGCGCTTCGGTGCCGCCCGACCCGGCCTGGATGTCCAAGAAGCAGTTGTTGGGATCCATCGGATTGGCGAACATGCGGCGGAATTCCATGTCCGCCACGGTCCGTTCGAGCGCCTCCGCATCGATTTCTATGCTCAAGAGCGCCGCGTCATCCTCTTCGGCCTTGGCGATGCCGAACAGCTCTTTCGCGTCGCGCAGATCGGACGCGAGCCGCTCCAGCGTGAGCACTATCGCTTCGCAAGCCTTGCGCTCCCTTCCCAGTTCCTGGGCGCGCTTGCCGTCGCTCCAGACCGCAGGGTCTTCGGCGAGTTTGATGAGCTCGGCCAGCCGCTTCTGCTTGGCGTCGAAGTCAAAGATACCTCCGCAGATCCGCGGCGCGGTCTTCCACGTCCAGCAACTGCTTGGCAATTGCGTTGGTGCGTTCTGGTTCCATATCGGGGCTCAAAAGATGAAATTATACACAACGGATCTGTCGCCGTTTGTCATATCGCCGCCCGGCGCCGGGGACAGCGGATTTAGCAATCACCATTCACCGGTGACGCTATTCACTGGTCACGGTTCACCGGCCACTGGTGACTGGTCACTGATGATCCAATGTTCCACAATGAGCTGCACGTTGCGGCTGCCATTGTAATCGTTGAGGTCAAGGCGGTAGACGGCTTCGATGCGCGACGGCAGCGCCGGCGCCGATCCGAAGAGCATCGCGTCAAATACGCGCCCGCCGCGGGTGAGGCGCAGCCTGAGATGCCGCTCGCCGACAATGCGCTGACTGACGACCTGGAAGCGGTCGTGGAAGCGCGGTTGGGGAAAGCCGTGTCCCCACACCTGATCCTGCAGCAGCAGGGCGTTTTCGAGCGTGGTTTCCGCGAGGTCCAGCGAACCGTCGGTCTCGATCTGGCGTTCCAGATCGCCGGGGGTCAGCAGCGATTGTGCCGCAGCTTCGAACGCATCGCGGAAGCGTTCGAAATCGCATTCGCGCAGGGTGAGGCCGGCCGCCGCCGCATGCCCGCCGAATTTCCGCAGCAGGGCGGGATGGTGTTTTGCCACGAGATCGAGCGCATCCCGCAAGTGCAGACCGGGGATGGAACGCCCGGAGCCCCTGATCTCCCCGTCGCCGCTCCGCGCGAACGCGATGGTTGGGCGGTGAAAACGGTCCTTGATGCGGGAGGCGACGATGCCGACCACGCCCTGATGCCACTGCGGGTCGAACAGGCTTAAGCTGTAGCTCTCCGTGAATTCCATGCCTTTGATGGCGGCGAGCGCCGCTTCCTGCATATCCTCTTCAATGGTGCGGCGTTCGCGATTGAGCCGGTCGAGTTCCCCGGCGATGGCGAGCGCGCGCTGTGCGTCGTCCGTGGCGAGACACTCGATGCCGAGCGACATGTCGGAGAGCCGTCCGGCGGCATTGAGCCGCGGTCCAAGCGCGAATCCCAGATCGTATACGCTGGCGCGCCGTGGGTCGCGTCCCGCGACGCCAAACAGCGCGGACAGGCCCGGCTGCATGCGACCGGCGCGCACGCGTTGCAGTCCCTGGTAGACCAGAACGCGATTGTTGTCGTCGAGCTTCACCACGTCCGCAACCGTGCCGAGAGCCACAAGGGGAAGCAGTTCCCCGAGATTGGGCTCCGTCCGTGGAAATGATGAATGATGAATGATGAATGATGAATTGTTCATGCTGTCGTTCCGCATTCCGCATTCCGCATTCCGTATTTGGCTGAACGCGCCTCGCGCTCTCAGCTCAGCCCGCAACGCCAACATGAGGTAGAACATCACTCCCACGCCCGCCAGGTTCTTGCTCGGGAACTCGCAGCCCGGCTGGTTGGGATTGATGATGCACCACGCATCCGGCAGGCGCGGACCCGGCAGGTGGTGATCGGTGATCAGGACCTGCAAGCCGAGGCGGTTGGCTTCGGCAACACCGTCACCGCTGGCGATGCCGTTATCCACCGTGATGAGAATGTCGGGGCGCTTGGTTTCGGCGGCAAGGCGCACAATTTCCGGCGTCAGACCATAGCCATAGGTGAAGCGGTCGGGAACCAGGTAGTCGACGCTGGCGCCGAAAGCGCGCAGCGCGCGCAAGCCCACCGCACAGGCGGTCGCCCCGTCGGCGTCGTAGTCCGCAACGATCACCAACCTTCTCCGTTGCGCGATCGCATCCGCGAGCAGCCGCGCCATTTGCTGCAGATTGCGCATGCGTTGCGGCTCGATGAGCCGGCGTAAATGACGCGCGAGTTGTTCGGGCGCGGCAACGCCGCGTGCGGCGTAGAGGCGCGCAAGCAGCGGATGGATGTTCCCGCGTATCAGCCGCTGCAACGCTTCGGGCGGCGCGCTGCGCGCAACGATCAACGGCATCGTGTTCACCGCGGCGGAGGCGGCGCGTAACTCGCGAGCGGCCGCGCCGTGCGCCAGAATTTGAAAAGGTCCGGCCATGCAAGCTCGAAGCGCTCGCAGCCGTTCGGGCCTGGAGCAACCAGCGCAAGCCGCAGGAGCAGGCGTTGCTTGAGCGCGGCGAGCAGCGGGGCGAACCACTGCCCGTCGAGCCTGCCAAGATCCTCGCGCCAGGCAGAAAGATCATCGCGGCGTGCAGCGCGCTCAAGCTGGGCAAGCATTAGCAGATGATGGTCGTCCGGCCGGGACGTCTCGCGCACAGTCTTCAGCCAGCGCTCTGCGTCGGGAGGCACTGGCGCAGCGCGGACGTCGGCGCTCGCGGCGAGCGCCAGCGCCAGTGCGTCGTCGCTCCATAGGGTCGAAAAGTGCCGCCCGGGAACCGCCGGCCTCCTGCCGCCGCCCCACAGCCAGACGCTGTTGATTGCCGGTTCGCCTCTCTCTTCACGGGCTTCGTTGACGGCATGAGC
>MERG01000449.1:0-3729 GCA_001771985.1 Betaproteobacteria bacterium RIFCSPLOWO2_12_FULL_62_13
CTGTAGCAGCGCAACGCGCCAAACGTGCCGGAAAGAAAGCGGCTTGAGTGGTCTCCGCGTGCCACCCGCGACCTGCTGGCGATCGAGAATTTCTATGCCGATTTCAGCCAGGCCACTGCTGACCGGGTCATGGCTGAAATCCGGCGGAGCGCCTTCCGGCTCGAAACCTATCCGGCAATCGGCCGGCCCGGAAAAGTCCGCGGTACTCGCGAACTCGTGATCGCGAGCTATCCCTTCACCCTCGTATACCGAATCGTCGGCTCCCGCATTCGCATCGGCCCGTGTGCTTCACCAGCATCAAAAGTATCCTGACTGAATTCGCGACGGCCGAACGAACTGCGGCGCATCATCGTTGCGTGCGAGCTTGTGAAGCGAAACCCTGCTTTTGGGGCTATTAGCCGCCGATGAACGCAGATAAAGTCCAGAACAAGAATAAACAGGATTAAAAGGATTAGAACCGGTCACCGGTCACTGCTTGTGTGTGCCTGAGCAAGAAACCTGAGGGGACCCGATCGGGGTTTTTAGGTCAAGTTATTTGATGTAGAGGGGTAGGTCCCCCTCAAGGAGCTTGCAAAAAGCTCCCCGAGGAGGTTGTCTATCGTGATCCGCCAAGAACACGAAGACACCTCCAATGTGCCACGCTTTCCTGAGTACTGCAAAGTTCCGGTCGTTGTTGTTGCGAATTGATGAAGATCTGGCGGCGGAAGTTCGTGCCGCCGGTTGTGCTGTCTGCGGTGGGGTATTGCATAGCGCCCGCTATGCGCGTAAGCCGCACGGCATTCCGCTTTCCGTGTTGGGTGAGGCGTACGGCTGGCGCCTGAGTTTCTGTTGTGACCGCGAGGGCTGTCGACGGCGCACCACCCCCCGTCGGTGCGGTTTCTTGGCCGACGGGTATTTCTCGGTGCGGTAGTGGTGTTGATCGCGGCGCTCACCTCTGGATTGACGAGGCGGCGCGTGGCGGCCTTGCGCGCTCGGTTCCGCGTGAGCGTGCGCACGTTGCGACGCTGGCGCGCGTGGTGGCAGGAGGAGTTCGTGGCGAGCACGCTGTGGCGGGTGTTGCGCGGACGGCTCGCCACACCGATCGCGGCCGCGCGCTTGCCTGCGGGGCTGTTGGAACGTTTGTCAGGCGAGGACTTGGCTGAGCGTTTAACGCAGCTCTTGCGACTGATTTCACCGTTGTCCACGCGTAGCTATTTGATGGAGGGCCGCTGACCCGCAGAACATGCGTATTTCTCAAATTCACAGCGCTCGCTAGACTCGGGCGCAGCCCTCAAGGAGGAATACGTTCATGAGTCATGACAAGCCAGAAGGACACGATCGCGACCGCTGGGCGCGGCTGGGCTGCCACGCTCAGTGGTATGCCAACGAGAACACCGAGAGCTTCGTGCACGGGGTGTCGCAGGCGTTTCAGAAACGGGCGCTGCCGCGCGCGTTTATGAGCGACAACGGCGCGCCGATGACGGCTGCCGAATTCAAGGCCGGCATGCACGAGCTTGGCATCGTGCACGAGACCACGCTTCCGTATTCGCCGTACCAGAAGTATGAAGCGGAAGGCGGCGCGACATTTCGGCAGGCGTTTGAATCGTTGACGGCCGCACGGCAGCCGGCGGTCGCCCAAGCGAGACTCCTTCGCTGGCTCATCTTCAACTACCTCGCCGGCAACTCCGAGGCGCACGCGAAAAACATTTCGTTCTTAGCGAGATCCGACGGACTGGTGCTCGCGCCGTTCTATGATTTGCTGTGCGTGAAAGTGTATGGCGATCACACGATGGCGATGACGACCGGCGAAGAACGGCAATTTCTCGCGAAGGTTGTCAGCGTCATCGAAGAGCACGCGAAGTTTGTGCTCGAGAACGAATAACGTTCTGATTGAAGTGCACCGTAAAGGGATTATGCGTCATTGAAACGCTGCTGCCGGTTGTAATTTGAAGACCCGTTGCGGTAGCGCTTGGCTAGACTCAACCCACCGCGACTTGCGCCAGCCGGCCGAGAGCCACGGGCGCATGTCGAACTCGATCGCTTCGCGGTCCCGCTGCCAGGTCGCGAAGTCTCTGGTCACGGTCAGCAGCCAGCTCTGCGTCGGTGCGGCCGGCGGCGGCGAACTGAACGCATCCGGTCTCAGCACCGCGCCACAGCGGCCCGGCTCGGGATCGCGCACCGAGCGGCATTCAATGAGGCCAATACCGGCTTGCCGCGCGACTTTTCCGAATGCCTGGGTCGCCGTGTAATCGTCGGGGTCTTGCCAAAGACTCGCATGGCGCGCGAACAGCGGTTTTTCGAGATCAACCGACTGCGTTCGTATTCCTTGTATATTGAAAGGCTACCTTTTAAAATGCAAGGATGATTCGGCGGCGCCTGCAACCCCTTCTGCTCGCTTCACTGCGGCGATTTCCTGTCGTCGGGCTGGTCGGCGCGCGGCAGGTCGGCAAAACCACGCTCGCTCGCGCCGTGGCGCGCCGCGTCGGTCGCGCCGTCCACCTTGATCTGGAACGCCCATCCGATCTTGCCCGTTTGTCGGATCCGGAGCTTTATCTCGAGCCGCTGGCCAACCGCCTCGTCATTATCGACGAAATTCGACACAATCCCGCGTTGTTCCCCGTGCTGCGCAGCCTCGTTGATGCGAAGCGCAGGAGCGGCCGCTTTCTGGTTCTGGGATCGGCCTCGCCCGATCTCTCACGACAGGCCTCCGAGAGTCTCGCTGGCCGCATCGTTTATCACGAACTTGCGCCGTTCACCCAGGACGAGATCGGCGCGGTCGGACGCCCCGCACTGATGGTGTTGTGGAATCGCGGAGGATTCCCGGGGAGTTATCTTGCCTCATCCGACTTGCGGTCGCTTCAATGGCGCGAGGCGTACGTTGAAACGCACCTCCAGCGAGATCTGCCTGCGCTTGGCGTGCGAATTCCCGCTGCGGCGATGCGGCGCTTCTGGGAGATGCTCGCTCATTTTCACGGCCAGCTTTGGAACGCCTCAAAGATCGCGGCGAGCCTCGGTGTCAGCGCACCGACAGTCGGGCACTACCTGGACACGCTGCAGGATACATTCATGGTCCGGCTGCTGCCGCCGTATGCGGCGAACCTCAAAAAACGCCTGGTAAAGAGTCCCAAGGTTTACCTGCGCGATAGCGGACTGCTCCACGCATTGCTGCGCTTGGGCACCGTCGATGAGTTGCTCGGACACCCGATCGCCGGCGCATCGTGGGAGGGATGGGTGATCGAGCAGGCGCTGGGTGCGAGCGGCGGGCGCTCGGGCGCGTACTTCTACCGGACCGCGGCCGGCGCCGAGATAGACTTGGTGCTTGAACGACCCGGCGGGCGGCGCTTCGCTTTCGAAATCAAGCTCGGGTTGACACCGGCACCATCACGCGGTTTTTGGTCGGGAATCGCCGATCTGAAGCCGAGCGCGGCGTACGTGGTGTACTCGGGCAAGGAGCGCTACCCGCTCGGGCGCGGCGTGGAAGCCCTGCCGACATTCATGCTGGCCGATGTCCTTGGCAAGTAAAGAACGGCCGGCTCTGGTTATCGACGTTGAAGAATACGCATTACAAGACGGCTCAACCGAGGTCTTTGTGACGGTCGCCTACGGCACTTCCGAGGGCGTGGATGAGCGCCACCCTGGCGAGCTCAAGATTGAAAGCAGTGATCCCCACGCGGGTCTCGCTCTCGATACAAAGTTTGATATTGGCAACCGGGTCAAGCTTCCGTTTGATGACGAGTGGTTCGCTCCATC
>MERG01000449.1:3792-18846 GCA_001771985.1 Betaproteobacteria bacterium RIFCSPLOWO2_12_FULL_62_13
GAAGCGCCGTCTGTCATCCGCAGTTGCCGAACTCAGGCAAGCGGCGCGGCCCAAAGCGGTCGACATGACGCCTCGATCGGCGGGACGCAAGAAGGCCAAACCGTAAAACGCGACCAGTCCCAATGGCCGAGACGATTGGCGTTCGCAAGCTTTTTCTGCGGCGCATCCGGGTGGAGCGTGCGAAAGCACGGCCCGAGTCCGCCAAAGCGCGCCTCGCTCGACCTGAGTTCACCGGCGACGGACGGCAATTTCTCGCGAAGGTTGTCAGCGTCATCGAAGAGCACGCGAAGTTTGTGCTTGAGAAGGAATAACGCGTGGTGGTAAGGTTATCTGCGCGAGCAGAAGGTCATCCGACGCAGGGATGACTTCGGACGTAATAGATTGGCACGACGGACTACTGAAAACGGCCATACATCATGCTCCTAAGACTCCTGAGAGATGTGATAAGCAGTCTCAAGAAACCGGTCGAACCCGACGTTCTCAGGCGCGCCATCGAGCTCCGCAACCAGTCTTTGCACGACGAGGCGATTAAGACGCTGACAATGTTGCTCGAGTGCAAACCCGACTCTGTAGCAGCGCTAATGTTGCGCGGCGTGGCGAAGCGTGAATCTGGCCGGCTGCACGAAGCCATGGCTGATTTTGCTCGCGCCGAAGAGCTCGATCCCCATGACCCGCATTGTATTTATGAGTTGGCAGCCGGCTGGTACGCTCTTGGCAACCACCGGCTCGCGCTTGAGTACTGTGAGCGCGGGCGGCGGATTGCCCCTGACTCGGACATGCTTTTCGCGTTGTTGGCCCAAATCAAGTTGGGTGGCGAGTTTTATATCGACGTCCTTGCGCGTATTCTGGACCAGGTAAAGCCGCGCACTTACGTCGAGATAGGCGTTTTCCGGGGAAATTCGCTAAGGCTCGCGAAGCCCCCGACGCTGGCGATAGGCATCGATCCTGAGCCTCAACTTATTGCCCCGCTGGCCGAGAACCATAAGGTCTTCGCGGAAACCAGCGACGCGTTTTTCGCGGGTCGCGACCTGCGCGCCGAGCTCGGCGGTCTGCCGGTCGATGTGGCTTTCATTGACGGTATGCACAACTTTGAGTTCGCGTTGCGCGATTTCGCCAACCTTGAGCGCCACTGCACCCGCGGCTCAATCATTCTTATTCATGATTGCTATCCGCTCGACCAGGAGTCGGCAGGCCGCGCGCCGCGCGCGGTCAACTGGAGTGGGGACATCTGGCGTCTGATCGTGCTGCTCAAAAAGTATCGTCCCGATCTCTCTATTAGCACGATCGGTACGCCCCCGACCGGCCTGGGACTCGTGCGAAATCTCGATCCCAACTCCCGTTTCCTGTTTGACCACAACGACCGGCTGTGCGAGGAATTCCTGGCGCTCGACTATTCGTACCTCGACGAAGATATGCCCGGAAAGCTTAACTTGTTTCCCAACGAATGGGGGAAGATCCGCGCGTTGATTGAGTGATAAGCGGACGCAGCTCCAAGCGGTCATTCGCGGACGACGCCCCAAAAAAACGCGGCATCGCACGCGCGCCTCAACGGGTCCTCCGCAGAATTTGGATCGTCGAATTTACGAGCAGGGCACGCAGTGCAATCATGTCTGCGGTTCGCTTCCCGGGGGCTCATTTTGAAAGGAGAAAACATTTTCTCCGTAGTAAACGAAATCCCGGTCGCGCTCCGCCATGCAGCGAAGGAAATTACGCGAGCTGCCCGAGCGCGGCAGCAACCAGTCGTACAGCTCGATGATCAGCAGCGGAAAGGCGTCGATCCAGCCGACATTCTGAGAGAACAGCTCCTCTTCGCCGCCCTCGATGTCAATCTTGACGATAAACGGCTGGTAGCCGCGACGGGTTTTTTCCTCAATCAGATCGATAGCTGCGCATACAGGCACGGGTATGCCGTCTTGGTCCTTGACGGTGCGATAGCCCCACTCGCCCTCGCCTGGGTCGATCAGGTAGAGCTGGTCGGTCGTGGAACCGATTTCTGCGCAACGGGCGTCAGCGTCCAGTCCCGTCACGTTGCGTAGCAGCAGCTCGAAATTGTGCTTTTCTGGCTCCAGTGCCACAACGTGTGCCTTGGGAGAGGTCAGACCGAAATAGACGACGCTTGCACCGATGTTCGCTCCGGCATCGACGATCAGCGGGGTTCGTCCCATTGAAACGACGTTATCGTAGGCGGCACGGATTTCGGGGCCGCGCGGAAACCTTTCTATCGCGTAATCTTCCGCCTCGAAGATCTGCCGGATGACGCCGAGGTCGGCCCGGGTTCCCCGGTGATGAAAGGGCCTCGAACCTCGCCCAGCAAACTCAAGTTGTATGACCTGTAATGACACGAAACCTCCACAGCATTTCTGCTCGTTAATCAGCGAACTGTATCGCCCGCGATTTCAATCCACGCACAGATGAGCCCTGTTCCGAGAACCATCGACGGGCAAAGCTCTGAAAACACCGATCCGAGGCTGGATCGAAAACATCGACCGCTCGCGCTTCGAAATTCACGGCTACTGCACGCGCCCACTTCAGGACGCCGACACCGCAGCCGCGCGGCGAGCGTGTTTGGAATTCGTGGAAGGATTGCCGTTCGAGGCGCTGGCCAAGAAGATCCGGCGCGACGCCTTGCACCTGCTGATTTTCCCGGAAATCGGCATGGACCCCGTGACGACGAAGCTCGCCGCCCTGCGGCTTGCGCCCGTCCAATGCAATTCCTGGGGTCATCCGATTACCTCGGGCATGCCCACGATCGACTATTTCCTGAGCGGCGAGCTCATGGAGCCGGAGAACGGAGACCACCTATATACGGAAGAACTCATCAGGCTTCCGAAACTTTCCGTGCACTACACGCCGCCCTCGTATTCTGTGCGCGCCATGCGTAGAAGTGAACTTGGGCTGCGCGATAGCGCCAGCGTATTCCTTTGCGCCCAATCGCTGTTCAAATACCTACCTCAACACGATGTCCTGTTTTCGCATATAGCCCGGCAAGTCGAAGATAGCCAGTTTATCTTTTTTTCCTCGCAACATTCGAGGGAACTGACCGAGAAATTTCAGCGACGCATCGCCCGATCTTTCGAGAAAGGGGGGCTGGACGCTGCCCGCCATGTTGTCATGCTGCCGCGCGTGGACCATTCCGCATTCCAGGCCGTTGCCCGCCTGAGTGATATCTTCCTGGATAGTATCGAGTGGTCGGGCTGCAACACCACCTTGGAGAGCATGGTCTGCGGGTTGCCGGCGATCACCTGCAAAGGCGCCGCCATGCGTGGCCGCCACACCTACGCCTTTTTGAAAACGATGGGGCTGGAAGAACTCATTGCAGCCGACGTGCCGTCGTATATCGACCTTGCCGTCCGTCTCGGCCGGGATCACAACTGGCGCAATCGAGTCCGCAGTCAAATGTCTGGCCGCTTGCCGCAGCTTTTCGGTGACATCGCCTGCGTTCGTGCACTTGAAGATTTTCTTTACCGTGCAACACGACGGAGTAATGCAACCTAATAATGCATAACAATCCGCCCCTGTCAGCAGGAGGTTCACCAAAGGCGGGGTTGTCTCAATTCCCAACGCCAAGCGTCTTCCACAATACGATCCAAACTCGTGTACTGCGGAATCCATCCCAGGACTTCGCGCGCCCGCGAGGCATCGGCCACCAGCCGCGCGGGATCGCCGGGGCGACGTGGCGTGTGGTCTACCGTGATGGCCTGCCCAGTGACGCGCCGGGCGGTATCGATTACTTCCCGAACGCTGAATCCGACGCCGTTGCCGAGATTGAACGCGTCGGTTTTTCCGCTCTGCCTGAGGTAGGTGAGCGCCAGAAGATGCGCCTTGCAAAGATCGACGACATGCACGTAATCGCGTATACACGTGCCGTCTGGCGTGTCGTAATCATGTCCAAAGATCTTCACCGTCTGGCAGCGGCCGGACGCTGCCTGCAGCAAGACCGGAATGAGGTGGATCGGAGGATCGTGCCGCTCGCCCAACAAGCCGTCAGGATCGGCCCCTGCGGCGTTGAAATAGCGCAATGAAACCGATCTCAGCCCATAGGCGCGGTCGATGTCGGCGAGCATCCGCTCGACCATCAGCTTCGATGCGCCGTAGGGGTTGACGGGATTTTTCGGATGACGCTCGTCAATGGGAACGTATTCGGGCTCTCCGAATACGGCCGCACTCGAGGAAAATATAAGGTTTTCCGCACCGCGCTCGTGCATGGCTTCAAGCAGAGTCAAAGTGTTGGCAACGTTATTGCGGTAATAGCGATCGGGCTTTTCTATCGATTCGCCGACCTGGATATAGGACGCAAAGTGGATTACACCATCGAATTGGCGGCCGGAGAAAATCTCGTCAAGAAGATCCCGGTCCCCCAGATCGCCCTCGATCACTTCGTTGCACGGCACCGCATCGCGATGTCCCGTGGAAAAATTATCAAGGACGACGACCGAATGCCCGCTGTCGACCAGCAGCTTGGCCATATGGGAGCCGATGTAACCCGCCCCGCCGACAACGAGCACTTTCACGCCGAAGCTCCTTTTGTCACCAATAAGTATCCGCGCGACAAGAAGGTGATCCTTCCGCCCAAGCTCAACCGGCCGCGGTTGATCGGCGTCAAGGGCAATCCCGGCATTGCGTGAGCCTCAGGTCTGGATCGCAATCAGCACCGCACCGGTCGTTACGGCCGGCGTCAATTGAGGACGAAATAGGCTTCACCGTCGGATCGCCGCCTCCGTGAGGAAGTCTTCCAAAGCGTGTATGGGTGCAATATCTTCAAAAAGGACTTGACGTGATCTCTCGATACGCTCGCGGATATGCCTACGATACGCGGCATCCTGTGCAAGCTCGACGGCGAGCGCGACATAGTCCTCTTCCGATTTGGCGACAAGCTCGTGCAGCCCCATGCGCTTCAGGATACCGCTCGCGAACCTGCCGCGCAGGAAACGGCCTTCCCTCGTCACGATTGGGGCGCCGCACTCCGCCGCCTGCATGGCGGTATTGAATCCGGAGAATCCGATGGTGTCCAGAAACACATCGGCACGCTTCAACCATCCGTAGAATCCCGGAGTGTCTTGCCATGGAATGAAAACGACAAATCGAGCGGCATCGAGACCATTCTGTGCGAAGACGCGTTCGAGCCGTTGCCGTAACTTCTCCGACAGCCTGCCGGGTCGCTGGGTGAAAAAGACAAAGCGACACCGGCGCACCCTGCGGGCGATCTCGGTCAGGACTCGATCATGCTGGGGCGCATATTTGAACGGCACGCCGGGGCAAAGGAAAATCGGCGGCGCCGGCTCGATGCCTAGGCCGCGCAGATCGGGAACGGCGGAAGCGACCGGTGGAGGTTCGTAGTAGCACCCGAGATGAGGCAATGTGACCAGCCGTTCGGTGTAGTTGTCCTGCGAGTTTTGAGGTTCCAGATCTTCCGCGGACAGATAATAGTCGATCGTCGGCAGGCCCGTTGTTTCCGGATGTCCCCAGGTAGCGACTTGAACCGGCGCGAGGCGCAGGCTGGCCAGTTTCGCCGCCATCGGATCCATCCCGATCTCCGGATAGATCAATACGTCGAGCTGTTGGCCGATAATCGCCTCGACCCACTGCCGCAATTCTCGATGTCCCTGATCGAAATGCGAAGCGTTGGTCTTTGCAAAAAGCGTTTCCTGATCGTGTCGCGTCCCGAGAAAAAAGGCGTGAAGAGAAAAACGCCCGCGGTCGAGCTGCTGGAACCAGCCTTTGATGATGGCGTTCCACACGGAGCTATTCAAAAAGTACTGAGAAACGATCCCGATGCGAATGACGCCGCCGAAGTCGCGTCTTCCGGAAGGAACGAACCCTTGTCGGTCAAACCAATCATTCATTATTCGGGCGCAGAGGCTCCCATAGCGCCGCAGCAAATCCCGGTTGTTTTCCTCCTGGTACGCCAAGTAGAACGGTTGTTGGCTGCCTACCGCGCTGAAGCCACTCGCGAGACGAGCTGCATCGAACCAATGGTCCAGCTCTTCCAGCTCAAGTGAAAACGCGGTTCTATAGCGTGCTGGGTCCGCATCTGCTTCGTGAACCGCCGGTATCTGGGACATAGTAAAATGCCAGCGCGCACTAGCGAAATCAGGCCAAAGCGAAAGCGCTTTCTGAAAGTGGCCGAGAGCTTCATCGAGATGGTCTTGGCCCCCGAAAGTAATCCCCAGATTGCAGTGCGCTTCGAGGAAATCGGGCTTGAGCGCAATTGCCTTCTTGTAGCAAATGATGGCTTCATCAAGCTGGCCGTGCTCCCTTAGAACATTCCCCAGGCCGAAGTACCCTTCGGGGAAATTAGGCTTGAGTGCAACTGCCTTCTTGTAACAAGCCATGGCTTCGTCCAGCCGGCCTAGCTGCCCGAGAACATTCCCTAAGCTAGAGTGTGCTTCGGGAGAATCGGGCTTGAGCACCAGCGCTTGCTGGCAGCAAGCCATGGATTCGTCCAGCTCGCCTTGCTCGGCGAGCACGTTTCCCAGGAAATGCAAGGCATCAACGTTTTCAGGGTCGATGACTATTACATGCCGTAGCGCGGCTTCCGCCTCGCTCAACCGCCCCAGTTTCTTCAGGACAGTGCCATAGTTGAGCAACGCCCCAGCCCAGTCCGGCCGCTGTTTTAGTGCGACCTCCAGGGCCGCAGCAGCAGCGCTGAGGTTGCCCTGCGCGTCATACACGCTGGACAAGACAACATGCGCCTCCGGAAATTCCGGCTTGTGTCTCAGGGCGGAGTGAAGCAATTCTTCGGCGCGGGGCAACACTCCGCGGGCGTAGAGCAGCTTGCCGAGGTTGTAGCTCGCATAGGCGTCTGCGGGATCGATTGCGAGCGCCGCTTCATAGGATTCGATCGCACCATCGGCATCGCCAATCGCCTCCAGGCCGACGCCAAGATTGAGATGGGCTTTGGAATATTCAGGGGCAACGGCAACGGCCTTGCGATATTGCTCGCATGCTTCGCTAAGGTTGCCCCGGGTCTCGGCCCGATTGCCTTGGGCAATCAGTCGATCAGCAATCTCTCTGGTGTTGGCTGCCACACCGATGTCTCTCGCGTTGCTAACGGGAACCAGCCGATTCAGCAGTTTCCGCAACATGACGGTTCCCCGAAAGTTGTGCTGGTACTCACTATGCCGTATAGCATATCGAGATCGTTCACGGTTTCGAGAATCTGCCTCCTTCTGCGTTTACCGGAATTCATTAGCCAGCCGGGGCTTCTTTTAGATGCCGAACTCCAGCCCGCGCCAATTCCCCTGTGCGCAAGGAATCACGACCGGCTACGACGACGCCGACGTTGCAGGCTTATCCTTGGCCATAATCGCTAGGTAAGAGTAACGGTTCAAGTCTATGGTCGTCACGCGCAATCTCCCGAACCCGGTTCTTGAGTACCGTCACCGCTACACTTCAATCTCGCGTTGGAGTAGATCCGAGTTTGAGCGTATTTCCGTTCTAAGAGGAAAAGAACTGGCCCTGCCAGGAGCTTTTGTTTTGCCAGCCGTCCTTGCAGCGGATTTTCAACGCCGAGGCGACTCGCGCTACGACTTCGTCCCAATCTCCCGGCTTCCGCTGACGGAAAATCTTGATCGTCGGGTACCACGGCGAGTCCTCCCGGTTCAGCATCCAGCGCCATTCGCTTTCAAAGCAATTCAACATCCAGACCGGTTTGCCGAGTGCTCCCGCCAGATGCGCTACCGCTGTATCGACGCTGATAACCAGATCCAACTGCTCTATCAGTGCGGCGGTATCCAGAAGATCGTTGCATTCATCCATCCACTCAAGAACATTCCAACCCGTTTCTCCGAGCTGGTTCGCCGCTTCACCTTTCCGAAGGCTCACAAAACTCACGCCGCCAATCCTGAACAATGGAGAAAAGTGCTCCAATCGAATATTCCACAGTGCTTTTTTGGGATAGCGGTTTTCGCTTGCCCAGACCAATTTCAACGCTCGGGATCTTTGCGAGCAGTCGACTCAAGCGTAATCAGGGTAACGAGATCATATGTCCAAGACTCGACAAATTTGAGGGGATAGCCCGCTTCTTTCAGCGCCCACCGGAATTGGTTACCGAGCCGGGCTTTCTTGTAGATATTGAGCTTGTGCGTACGCGCGAATTTCCCGGCGCGCGCAAAAATCGCATCATGCGTGTTTCGCAGTCGAGTTGCCGCTGTCTTATCTTGAGAACCAAGCGTTGCCGGAGGAACGCGCTTCACGAGTTCCGCCGTGATCGAACGCGCAAGTTCGTCTACTTCTGCAGTATCGAACCACTGGAACATAGCCATGCGCCAATACTAACAAAAACAAGTGTGACGTTGTTAAGATGCCGCATTGGTCTGCACGAGCCGTCTGATCGGGGACCGCCTTCGTTGTCCGAGCGCATCACGCCTGCATGCATCAAACGCAACCCCGGCCATCGCGTGAATCCGCATCCGGCATAGCGGCTGCGCGATTGTAGCTTGGCCCGACAGAGCATCGCGGACAAGCTCGCCGCAAACGACTGAGACCTCAATTACCGCGACAGGAACCGGGCAGGTATTGGGCTGGTATGGTGGTGCCGTCGTCTGCGCTACCACATCGCCAACTGGTGATGCCCTTGCCCATGTCAGTGGCGGACACGGCAGGGATACCGTCAATCAGTGGCACCATGGTGAGCAATTTACCGTTAATCGCGTCGTCGCTGAAGCCCCTGGCGGTAACGATGATCTTGCCATCCGGGTCGGTTGCAATGGACTGCACATAAGCGCTGGCCGGCCCGGAAACTTCACAGCCCCATTGACCCGCGCCCGGCCCGGTGGGGATCGACTGATACACCTCGGCAATGGGGGTCCTGCAGGCGCTCACCGCCAGCACCACTTCCGTCATCCTGGTGCGCTTGGTGTATTCCGGATACACGGCCAAAGCTATTGCCGCCAGGACACCGATGATTGCTACCACGATCATCAGCTCGACAAGAGTAAACCCTCCCTCGAAGTTTCTCATCACGTTATCTCGCGAGCTTGTTCGACAAGTGCCCTAGCAAAACCCATGCCAAGCTTGTGCTGACCATTAATAAGCATCGCAAATGGGCCGCTCCGCACCTTGTGGCGCACAACGTCAATTCTTGGCAACCGGGGACTTCCGCCCCGGTCCAACACGCTCTTGTTTCGCGGGCTGCTTGAACTGACGCAACTCCAGCCCGAGGCCGTCGCACGTCGTACGAGCAATGGATATCCAGCGGTGCGGGCAGTCGAAACGCTCTGATGAATCAGATTCAATTCCAGCCTCTACCTTTGCCGGGATCCAATCACTATGCGGCGCCGCTGCACCACATTCGCCACATGTATCGATAAGATGCTTCAAGATCACGGAGAAACCGGGATTCGTCCATCAAAGGGGAATCCCGCATCATCGCGCGCAATGACCCCCGCAACTTTGTTATCAGCGTTCTTTCGCACGCGTATTCTACTGCAAGGCGCACATAATCGTCCGGCGTCGAAGCTATCCACTCGGGGAGGCCAAGCGTTGAAAGGATGCTCACCGTAGTACGCGACTCCGGCAAGGCCCCCGGAACAGTGATCACCGGCACTCCCATCCAGAGCGAATCGCACGTGGTCGTGCAGCCGCTGTATGGCGTCGGATCAAGCGCTATATCGACAGAATTAAACCACCGGAAATACTGATCTAAAGGAACATGCGGTACGGCCGTAATCCTCGCGGGCGCCACACCAGCGACCTCCAAGTCGCGAAGCAGGCCGTCCCTGGCACGGCCTTCCGGGATACCAACAACGACCAGCCGAGAATCCGGGAGCGTCGTAAGAATTTCAGCCCATAGCTTACGTACGGATTGAGAAAGCTTCGAGATTTGATTGAATGATCCGAACGTAATGAAACCGTTCTGTTTGAACGGCGGCAGCTCTGGAATGCCGATCGAAGCAAAAGGACGATAGCACAACTGACTGTTTGGGAGCCGAACCAGCGTCTCCGTATGAAGCTGATCGGTGACATCGACCGGGTCCGTATAACGGTCACAAAGTCTACACTGGATGCGCGTGAGCCCCGTGGTGTTCAAGTATCCGAGCCATGTCACCTGTAACGGTGCAGGCTGCCGGGCGAAAACGCCAAGGCGGAAGGTGCCGGTATGTCCCGACAAGTCGACCAGAATGTCGATCTCGTCGCGATTGATTGCATCGGCCAGTTCGGCATCAGACATCGGTGCGGCATCGCGCCACACATCGGCCAGGTTCCGAATCTGCCTGGTGATGTTGTCTGCATTGGTACCGGTCGAGTAGCAATAAATGTCGTACGCCGATCGGTCGTGGCGTTCAACTACAGGAATTGTAAACACGGAGACCGGGTGCATGTAGAAATCGCCTGAAACATAGCCGATTCGAAGACGCCGCTCAGGCGCCCTGGTGTTCCGAAACTGGCCGAATCGTGGAAGGATGGCCCTTTCGAGCTGCATGCCGAATGCCTTGTGTTTCGCAAAGAGGTCCTTTTCCGAAATATCCTCGGAAAAATTGAGGGTGAATAATTCTGCGGACAGCATGTCAAAATTGTCCGGGGCAAGCTTTTGGGCTGTGCGGAAAACCTCGAGAGATTCTCCGATACGGGCTTGGTCACGGAGAATTACAGCCAACGCCTTGTACGCTGCCAGCATGCTGGCATCTATTTCGATCGCGCGCCGTAGTGCGGCTTCCGCTTCGGACAACCTCCTTAGTTTCCTCAACACGAGGCCATAGTTGTACAGCGCGCCCGCATAATCCGGCCTCTGCTTGAGTGCAGCCTTCAGCGCCGCCACAGCCGCGTCAAGGTTCCCCTGCGAGTCATACACGTTGGACAGCACGACCTGCGCCTCCGGAAATCCGGGTCTATGCTCCAGGGCTGACTGAAGCAGCTCCTCGGCACGGGGCAACGCTCCGCGGGCGTAGAGCAGCTTGCCGAGGTTGTAGCTCGCATAGGCATTTGCGGGATCGATCGCGAGCGCCGCTTCATAGGATTTGATCGCGCCATCGGCATCGCCGATGGCCTCCAGGCCGATGCCAAGATTGAGATGCGCCATTGCGTATCCGGGAGCCGATGCGGCAGCCTTGCGATATTTGTCACACGCATCGCAAAAATTGCCCTCATTCTCTGCGCGGCGTCCTTCGGCGATCAATCGATCAGCAACGCCTCGTGCAGAAGTCGTGGCGCCGACGCCCGGCTCCGGCGTACGGCCAAACGGAAACAGCCGATTCAGCAGATTGCGCAACATGATTTTGCCTTCCAGCGCGAGCCCATTCCGGCGGACCTACGGTGATTGGCTGGACGCAACGCGAGTGGTTGCCGCAACCTTCGCGAGAAAATCCTCCAGCGCTCGAACCGGTTCGATATCGTTATAGAGGATCGCTCGCGCCTGCGCCATGCGGGTTCGCACGCAGTCTCGATAATCGGCATCGCCGGCGAGCCTAACCGCGAGATCGATGTAATCGTCTTCGGTCTTCGCAACCAGATCCGAGAGTCTCATGCGGTCGAGAATTGCACGCGCCAGTCTGCCGCGCATGAAACGGCCTTCGCGAGTAACGATCGGCAATCCACACTCGATAGCCTGGATCGCAGTGTTGAAGCCGGAGAATCCTATCGGGTCAAGGAAAACGTCGGCGCGCCGCATGAGCCCCTCGAACTCTGCCCGGTTGAGCCAGCGGACGAATTTCACGTGACGGTTAAAGTCCAGGCCGGCCGCGGAGAACACATCGCCCAAGCGACGGCAGAGTATCGTGGAAAGGTCGTTCCAGCGACCCGTAAAAAAAACCAGTTGGCAGTCTCCGAGACGTCGTGCAATCTCAACGAAGACCCAGTCATACCGAGGCGAGTACTTGAAGGGCGTCCCCGGATTGAGAAGCACCGGACACCTACCGTCAATACCCAGTACCGCCAGATCTGGAGCGGCGTGCGCGATCGGCAAGGGCTGGTAACAAATACCTAGCCCCGGCAACTTGATCAGCGTTTCAGTGTAGTGCGCTTCTGCGCCGGCCGGTTCCAGGTATTCGGCCGACAAGTAATAGTCTATTGTCGGTAATCCCGTGGTCTCGGGGTGTCCCCATGTCGCGGCCTGTACCGGGGCCAAACGAAGGCTGGCCAACCTCAGCGTCGTCGGATCCATGCCGATTTCCGGATAAATGAGCACGTCGGGGTGCCGCGAAGCGATGGATCGAACCCATTCTCTGAGGGACTTCTTCCCGCCCTCGAAATGCGAGGCCCGCAAGCGGGCGAACGTCGTCTCATCATCCGATTCATTGCCGAGATGGAAGAAACTCAGGCTGAAGCGCCTGGTGTCGAGATGTTGAATCCAACCTTTGATAATCGCATTCCAAACCGAATGGTCGAAAATGTGGGCAGAAACGATTCCGATTTCAGTTCGGTCATGATCGCTGCGATCAGCGCCGACTGGCGCGAGATTACGTAGCCAACTCCCCATCAGACGCGCGCACAACTCGCCATGGCGTGCGAGCAGATCGCGATTGTTTTCTTCGGAGTAAGCCAGGTAAAACGGCGGGATCATGCCCACCACTTCGTGGCTGGAGGCCGTATTGTTCTGGTCGACCCATGCCTGCAATTCGGCTATTTCGCGGAGAAACGCCGCGCGCGTAGTCGCAATCTCAGCCTGATCGCTGTATATCGCTGGGATTTGGGCCATGGTGCGCGCCCATCTCGCCTGGAGAAAATCCGGGCGCAACGACAGCGCTTTTTCGAAAGCATCCAACGCCCTGTCGCGATCGCCTCGATTGAAAAGGATATCGCCAAGCAAGTAATAGGCTCCGACATTATCGGGCTTGAGTGCAATCGCGCTCCGGAAGCAGCTTTCCGCCCCAGGAAGATCGCCTAGTTTCTTGCAGACGCTGCCCAACAAGACTCGGGCTTCCAAAAACTCGGGTTTGTGCTCCAGAGCCAGACGAAGAAGCTTTTCGGCTTCGTGCAGCGCTCCGCGTTCATGAAGCAAATCGGCGAGCTCGTAGCACGCGTTAGCGTTCTCCGGTTCGATCTCTATTGCACGCGATAGCGCGGATTCCGTCTCACCCACCCGCCCCAGTTTCTTCAGCACCATGCCATAGTTGAACAACGCCCCAGCCCAGTCCGGCCGCTGCTTTAGTGCAGCCTCCAGGGCCGAAGCCGCAGCGCTGAGGTTGCCCTGCGCGTCATACACGTTCGACAGCACGACCTGCGCCTCCGGAAACCCGGGTTTGTGCTTCAGGGCTGACTGAAGCAGCTCCTCGGCCCGGGACAGCGCTCCGCGGGCGTAGAGCAGCTTGCCGAGGTTATAGCTCGCATAGGCGTTTGCGGGATCGATCGCGAGCGCCGCTTCATAGGACTCGATCGCACCATCGGCATCGCCAATCGCCTCCAGTGCAACGCCGAGATTGAGCCGTGCTCTTGCGTATCCCGGCGCGGCACTCACCGCCTTGCGATATTGCTCGCACGCTTCGCGAAAATTGCGCTCGGTCTCCGCGCGGTTGCCTTCGGCAATTATTCGATCCGCGATCTCGGATGCACAAGCTGTGGAAAGCTCATGCGGCGCCGCGCGCGTTGGCGCGCCTCCAGAAGCGACCAGCCGGTTTAGAAGTTTGCGCAGCAAGTTCGCTTCCCGGACCTTCTCTCGACTGTGAGTGGATTGCGGAGCAGACTGGAATTGCTTGTAGTCAACCTGATGATATCCAGGCAACGGTCATGATTTCGCGGTATTGCACCACGCGCGCCACATCTGCCGAAAAGCGTTCTCAATATCCCGCGCAAAGCCGAGTTCGTCCATGAGCGGCGACTCGCGCATCCTCTGGCGCAGCGATCCGAGAAGCTCCGCGAGGGTCGCTTCGTCGCTCGCGCGTTCGACGGCCATCTGCACGTAGGCTTCCGGCGTGGAAGCGATCCACTCCTTAAGGCCAACCGTAGACAGAATGCTTGCTGTAGTGCGCGACGCCGGCAAGGTCCCCGGAACCGTGATCACCGGCACTCCCATCCACAGTGTATCGCAGGTGGTCGTGCAGCCGCTGTAGGGGGCCGGATCCAGAGCCAAATCGACCGCATTGAACCTGCGAAAATATTCCTCCAGCGCGACGGGCGGCGCGAACGTAATCCTGTCGGCAGCCATTTGGGCGCCTCCAAGATCCCGAAGCAGGCCGTCTCTGGCGTGGCCCACCGGGACCCCGGCTATGACGAGCCGGGAATCGGGCAGCCGCGCCAGGATTTCGGCCCACATCTTTCGAGTCGAGCTGGAAAGCTTCGTCACCTGATTGAACGATCCGAACGTGATGTATCCGGTACGCTTGCAAGGCGGCACAACGGCGCAGTCGACGGATATTGGAGGGCGGTAGCACCACTGGCTGTTCGGAAGCCGGACCAAGGTTTCGGTGTGAAGTTGATCGGTTGATCCGGGAGGATCGGCGTAACGGTCGCTGAGCCGGTACTGGATGCGCGTCAGCCCGGAGGTATTCGGATAACCGAGCCACGCGACCTGCACGGGAGCCGGCTGCTGTGCAAACACGCTGAGCCGCTATTCGCCGGAGTGACCGGCAAGGTCGACCAGAATATCGATCCTGTCCCGGTTTATCGTGTCGGCCAGCTTGGTCTCGGACAAGGACATCACCTCTCGCCAGACATCCGCCTCTTTTTGCGCTTGGCGCGTGATCTCATCGACCTTGGTGCCGACCGAGTAACAATAGATCTCATATTCGGATCTGTCGTGCCGTTCGAGCAAGGGCAGCAGGAAAAAAGTGACCGGATGGTGATTGAAATCGCCCGACAGGTAGCCGATGCGAAGCCGCCGCTCCGGATCCTTGATATTCTGAAACGGTTCGAAGCGCGGGGAATAGGCTTTTTCGACCCGCGCGCCAAACGCTCTGTGTTTCGCGAATAGGGCGTCGCTGGAAATGTCATCGCAGAAGTTGAGTGTGAATAATTCCGCCGACTCCAGATCAAACCTTTCCGGATCGTGCTGTCGACCCGCACGGAAGACCTCCAATGCTTCCGCGATGCGGGACTGGTTGAAAAGGACTCCCCCCAACGCCTGGTATGCCGGCACAAATTGAGGCGAAACAGCAATTGCGCGCCGCAATGCAGATTCCG
>MERG01000450.1:0-10610 GCA_001771985.1 Betaproteobacteria bacterium RIFCSPLOWO2_12_FULL_62_13
CCAACCTGTGCCGGCACGTACGGGTGAAGCTCTTCCGCTGCCTGAAGGTTTGAGAGGCATCGTCGCCGACTTGTCCTCGGACCAGCGGGCGTTCAAGAATGTCCCCTGGGGAAAGGCCATGATGTGGATCTTTCTCCTGAGCGACACCTTCATCTTCAGCTCCTTTCTGATCTCGTACATGACCGTGCGAATCTCCACCACGGAGCCTTGGCCCAACCCCAGCGAGGTTTTCGCTCTGACGATCGCGGGCGAGAAAATCCCCCTCATCCTGATCGCCATCATGACCTTCATCCTGATCAGCAGCAGCGGGACGATGGCCATGGCGGTGAACTTCGGCTATCGAAAAGATCGTGTCAAAACCTTCGTCTTGTTGCTGATCACCGCGGCCTTGGGCGCCACGTTCGTCGGGATGCAGGCCTTCGAGTGGACCAAGCTGATCGAGGACGGCGTGCGTCCCTGGGGCAACCCCTGGGGCGCGGCCCAGTTTGGCTCGAGCTTTTTCATGATCACGGGTTTCCATGGCACTCACGTGTCGATCGGCGTGATTTTCCTGGTCATCGTGGCTATAAAGGTATTGCGCGGAGATTTCGATCACCAGAGGCCGGGCTTTTTGACCGGCCGGAAGGGGAACTACGAGATCGTCGAAACCATGGGGCTGTATTGGCACTTCGTCGATCTGGTGTGGGTATTCATCTTCGCAGTTTTCTATCTTTGGTAGGGGGAAGCATGGCGCGCGCAGAAGGGCAACAACATCCGATCGGCATTTATATGAAGATCTGGGGATTGCTGTTTATTCTCAGCACCGCGTCTTATCTTGTTGACTACTTCCACCTTCAGGGTTACCTCAGGTGGTTTCTGATCATCACGTTCATGCTGATGAAGGCAGGGCTGATCGTTGCCGTCTTCATGCACATGCTCTGGGAGCGGCTCGCCTTGATGTATGCCATCTTGGTCCCGCCGCTGTTGTTGCTGGTACTTTTGGGCATCGGGGCATTTGAAGCGGACTACACCTTCTTTACGCGGGGTATATTCTTCGGGGCGGGATCCGAGGTGCCGGTGAAATCTCGGTAGGCGGTTTTTGCGGCCCGCGCCCCGCGGCTGCGGTTGGAGTACCAGCCCACTTCCAAGGAGCGATCTGGCAGCGCCGCCAAGTGCACCTGCTGTGCAATGTCTTAGGCTACGTTGCGCACAATGCGGTGCTGACGCCACACACGGGCGCGGCGCAGCTCGATTTGTCGAAGCTCGCTTCAATTCCTGCTCAAGCGCATGAATACTGGGATTGCGGATGCAATTCCGAGGATTCCATTAAGCTTTCTGGTTGCTTAGGAGGGGCGCCGTGTGATAAATTCCTCACATTTTTTCGGGTGCTAGCGCTGGCAAACAGGGACAGTCACGTCGACCGTCAAGCTGCGGACTCCGAGCGCGTGGCGATCGAGGGAGACCGCCTGCAGGTGGAAGTGCTCGACGGCGGGCGCGTGAGCTGCTTCGACTTCAACCGTTACCGGTTGCAGGTCGCACGCGCCGGGGACGGCAGCCGCCTGGCGCTGAGATCGCACGGCCGTGAACTCGAGATCGGGCGGCATTTGAACGAAGAACAGCGTCTGACCGTGGCGCGGCAGCTCCGGCGGGAATTGCGCGACATTCGGTGACAGGGAGTACGCGACCCAACGTCCGGCGCCAGCAAAGTCAATTCACAGGTGAGAAAAGCATGACCAGCAAGTTGGCTCGATTGTTTGCGGCCGCAATGGCGTTCCTGGCGAGCGGGATCGCCGGCGCGCAATACAACCTGCAGCCGCCGCAAAGCGTCATCGCGCGCGAGATCTACGATCTGCATTCGCTGATCATGTGGATTATCGTGGTGATCTTCGTCCTGGTTTTCGGCGCGATGACCTACGCCATCGTCAAGCACCGCAAGTCGGTCGGTCACAAGGCCGAGCAGTTTCACGAGCACGTTGGCGTCGAAATCGCCTGGACCATCATTCCAATCCTGATCCTGATCAGCATGGCGTATCCCGCGACCAGGACCGTGATTTCGATGAAGGACACCTCCGGCCCCGACCTCACGATCAAGGCCACCGGCTATCAGTGGAAATGGGGCTACGACTACCTGCAGGAAGGGATCAGCTTCTACAGCAATCTCGCCACGCCCCGCGACCAGATCGAGGGCAGAAAGCCGAAAGGCGAAAACTATCTGCTCGAAGTCGATAATCCGGTGGTTGTGCCCGTCGGCAAGAAGGTGCGCATCATCACTACCGCGAACGATGTGATCCACGCATGGTGGGTGCCAGCGCTCGGCATCAAGCAGGATGCGATCCCCGGCTTCGTGCGCGACACCTGGTTCAAGGCTGACAAGACGGGCACTTATCGCGGGCAGTGCGCGGAGCTGTGCGGCAAGGACCACGGTTTCATGCCGATCGTGGTCGAGGTGGTCGAGCCCGAGAAATACGAGGCGTGGGTCAAGGGCCAGAAGGAGAAGATGGCCAAAGCGGCGGTCGCCGATGCGCCCGGCAAAGCCCGGAACAACAAGACGGGCGAGGCGGTCATGCCGGCCGACGTCAAGGCTTTACGGAAATAATACGGGTATTCGGGAGAGCGACTGATGGAAGCGGCACACGTATACGGTCACGGTCACGACGATCACGCGCACCATCCGTCCGGAATCATGCGCTGGATCATGACCACCAACCACAAGGACATCGGCACGCTCTACCTGTGGTTCAGCTTCACCATGTTCATCGTCGGCGGCGTGCTGGCCCTGATGCTGCGCGCCGAGCTCTTCGAGCCCGGATTGCAGCTTTGGCGGCCCGAGTTCTTCAATCAGCTCACCACCATGCACGGGCTGATCATGGTGTTCGGGGGGATCATGCCGGCGTTCGTTGGATTCGCCAACTGGCAGGTGCCGATGATGATCGGCGCCCCCGACATGGCGTTCGCGCGCATGAACAACTGGAGTTTCTGGCTGCTGCCGCCGGCGGCGACCCTGCTGGTCATCTCGTTCTTCGTGCCGGGCGGGGCCATTGCGGCAGGCTGGACGCTATACGCGCCGCTGTCGACTCAGATGGGCCCCGGAACGGATCTCGCAATTTTTGCAGTGCACATCTTGGGCGCGTCCTCGATCATGGGCTCGATCAACATCATCACCACCATCCTCAACATGCGCGCGCCGGGAATGACGATGATGAAAATGCCGCTCTTCGTGTGGACTTGGCTCATCACCGGCTACCTGCTGATCGCGGTGATGCCGGTATTGGCCGGCGCGGTGACGATGGTGCTCACCGACCGCCATTTCGGCACTCACTTCTTCAATGCCGCGGGCGGCGGCGACCCGGTGATGTTCCAGCATATCTTCTGGTTCTTCGGCCATCCCGAGGTTTACATCATGATTCTGCCGGCATTCGGCATCGTGTCGCAGATCGTGCCGACTTTTTCACGCAAGCCCCTGTTCGGCTATTCCTCGATGGTCTACGCCACGTCCTCCATCGCGATCCTGTCGTTCATCGTGTGGGCGCACCACATGTTTACCGTCGGCATGCCGGCCTCGGCGCAGTTGTTCTTCATGTATGCGACGATGCTGATCGCGGTGCCGACGGGCGTCAAGGTGTTCAACTGGATCGCGACCATGTGGAAGGGCGCGATGACCTTCGAGACGCCGATGCTCTTCGCCTGCGGCTTCATCTTCGTGTTCTCCATGGGCGGCTTCACCGGGCTGGTGCTGGCGATCGCTCCGATCGACATCCAGGTGCAGGACACCTACTACGTGGTGGCGCACTTTCACTACGTGCTGGTCGCGGGGTCGCTGTTCGCGATATTCGGCGGCATCTATTTCTGGATTCCCAAGTGGACCGGTCACATGTACGAGGAGACGCTGGGCAAGTGGCACTTCTGGCTGTCGATGATCTTCTTCAACGTCACCTTCTTCCCGATGCATTTTTCGGGACTCGCCGGCATGCCGCGCCGGGTGCCCGACTACGCGCTGCAGTTCGCGGACTTCAACATGATCTCGTCGATCGGCGCCTTCGGTTTCGGCCTGTCGCAGCTTCTGTTCCTGTGGGCGGTGGTGAAGTGCATTCGCGGCGGCGCGAAAGCGGCCGACAAGACCTGGGAAGGCGCGGATGGGCTCGAATGGACACTGCCGTCCCCGGCGCCGTATCACACTTTCGAGACGCCGCCGGTGGTCAAGTAACCTGCGAACGGCGCGAGATGGAACAGGCTGTGAGCAACAGAGTCAAAACGGCGTTGGTGATGGCCTCCATCGCGCTCGCCTTTTTCATCGGTGTCATCATCCGGCACTGGCTATGGTAGCAAACACCCGTCCCGATCCCGACAACCTCGCCACCTTGAGGAAGCTGCTCGTGGTGGCCTGCGTCATGTTCGGCTTCGGATTCGCGTTGGTGCCCTTCTACGAGAAGATCTGCGAGGTGACCGGCATCAACAACCTGCTGAAGGCGGACGCGATCGCCAACAGGCAAGTCGATACGGCGCGGTGGCTGACGGTCGAGTTCGACGCCAACCTGCGCAACGAGCTGCCGTGGACTTTCGCCCCGATGGAGAAAAGTGTGCGTTTCCACCCAGGCGAGCTGGTGCAAGTGACGTTTGAAGTCCGCAACAACGCCAGCCGCGCGGTGACGGGTCAGGCGATCCCGAGCTATGCCCCGCAGCTCGCGCGGCGTTACTTCAAGAAGCTCGAATGTTTCTGCTTCACGCAGCAGACGTTCGCGCCAGGCGAAGTGAAGCGCATGCCGGTGGTCTTCGTCATTGAAAAAGACCTGCCGCAGGATGTGAGCACGGTGACGCTCTCATACACCTTCTTCGAGGTTGAAGGCACCACCGGGAAGGGAAGTTGATGGAAATGGGCGAAGAGCGGCAACCTTCGCACAAGGCGTCGCCGTGGCAGGTCGCAAAGGCAGTGTTCTGGTCATTTCTCGGCATTCGCAAGCGCGCCGCGCACGAGCGTGATGCGGTGAGGTTGACGATGATGCAGGTGGTCATCGCCGGCATCATCGGCGCGGCAATTCTTGTTTTGACTCTGGTGACGCTGGTGCGTTTCATCACCAGGTAGGAGTTTTTCGGATATGGCCTCGACAAACTCCAGCAGCCTGTTGGGGCTGCCAAGTGCGACAGGCTGCTAGGGGAGAAAGCAACATGTTGAGTCAATCGGCTCGTTACTTCATTCCGGACCCGTCGCGCTGGCCGATCTTCGGCTCGCTCGCGCTCTTGTGCATGGCTTCGGGCGCCGCCACGTGGTTGAACGGTGTGCCGTGGGGCAAGTTCATCGTGCTCGCCGGCGCGTTGATCCTGTTCTACATGTTGGCGGGCTGGTTCACCACCGTCGCGCACGAGAGCGAGGGCGCGAAATACAACAAGCAGGTCGATACGTCGTTCCGCTGGGGCATGAGCTGGTTCATTTTCTCCGAGGTCATGTTTTTCGGCGCGTTTTTCGGAGCGCTGTTCTACATGCGTGTGATCTCGGTGCCCGACCTCGGCGGGCTGGAAAGCCAGCAGCTCATCTGGCCGGGTTTCAAGGGTGGCTGGCCGGTGGCGGGCCCCGGCATCAAGGAACAGCTTACCCCGATGGGCGCGTGGGGCATTCCAGCGCTCAACACGCTGCTGCTGCTGTCATCGGGCGTTACCGTGACCTGGGCGCACTGGGGAATGCTCAGGAACGACCGGCAGCAGTTGATCTGGGGCCTGGTCATGACCATCGCACTGGGCGTGACCTTCCTTGGGTTCCAGATGTACGAGTATGCGCACGCCTATGCCGAGCTCAACCTGAAGCTCACGATGGGCGCCTACGGCGCGACCTTCTTCATGCTGACCGGTTTCCACGGTTTCCACGTGACGATCGGCACCATCATGCTGATCGTGATACTCTTCCGCTGCGTTGCCGGCCATTTCCGGCCGGACCATCACTTCGGGTTCGAAGGCGTCGCGTGGTACTGGCACTTTGTCGACGTGGTGTGGCTGTTGCTGTTCATCTTCGTCTACTGGCTATAAGCCGACAACACAACAACAAGCACAACCGCAAAAAGAAGGGGCGACCAACAACAAGGGGGGAACCCGGTCAGTAGGGGAGTCGGCGCCGCGCTCAGGGTGCGGCGTTTTTTTTGGTGAGGCGCAGCTACAGCCTGGTCGTGATGATGCCGAAATGGAAACCCAGCATCAGAAGAACGAACAGCGTCACCGAAAGCGCGACGCGCACGGTAAGGGCCTTCACCGTGCGATCGGACTGACCCTTGTCCTTGATCAGGAAATAGAGCGCCGAAAAGAGGCTCGCCAGAATGACGGCCACGAACAGCAGGACGATGATTTTCATGGAACGCGCCTGGGTCCGTGCAGTGTATCCCAAGGGCGCAATGCCCGCCCGCCAGCCATGAAGCTTGGGTTCGAATTTCAACCCAGTCTGTGGCCGACGCTGGCCGCTGCGGCGGGCATCGCGCTTACCGCTGCGCTCGGCAACTGGCAGCTCGGGCGCGGCCACGAGAAGACGGCGCTCCAGGCGCGGCTCGAGCAGCTTGCGCGCGCCCCCCCGATCAACGTCTCGACACAGGAACTCAACGCCGCCGGCGTCCAATTGCGGCGGGTGCAGGCGCGCGGCATATTCAAGCCGAAATACATGGTGCTGATCGACAACCGCGTGCGATACGGCGTTGCCGGCTTCCACGTGGTGATGCCGTTGAAGCTCGCCGGCGGCGACCGCTACGTGCTGGTGAACCGCGGCTGGGTGGCGGGGAGCCGCGACCGCAGCCGCCTGCCGGAAGTAAGAACGCCGCCGGGAACGGTGGTGGTGAGCGGGCTCGCGGTAGTGCCGGGTGCGCGCTTTTTCGAGCTGTCGACTAAAATCGCCGAGGGCAACGTGTGGCAGAACCTGACGCTCGAGCGCTACCGCCAGGCAGTGCCGATTGCAATCCAGCCGTTCGTCATCCAACAGGATCAGGAAGGTGCGCCCGACGACGGGCTCGTGCGCGAGTGGCTGCCCCCCGACGTCGGCGTCGATAGGCACTACGGTTATGCGTTTCAGTGGTTTGCACTATCAGCGTTGATCCTGATGTTCTATCTGGTTACCCATGTCCGAAGAATACGCGAAGCCTGAGCGCAGCCTCAGAAGCCTGTGGCTCTTGCTCGCGCTCAGCATTGCGCCGGTGCTGGCGTCCTATGTTGCCTACTACTTCTGGCAGCCAGCGGCGCACGTCAATCACGGTGAATTACTCGAGCCGCGGCGGCTGCCCGATGCAAAACTCGGGCTGGCCGATGGCACCCGGTTCGAGTGGAGCAGACTAAGAGGAAAATGGGTGCTGGTGACGGCGGATTCCGGCCGCTGTGACGCTTTCTGCCAGCAGAAGCTCATTTATCTGCGCCAGGTTCGGCTCGCGCAGGGAAAGGAGACCGACCGCATCGAGCGGGTCTGGCTGATTACCGATGATGCCCGTCCCGAGCCGGCGCTCGTCGCGCAGCACGAGGGCGCTTGGTTGATCCGTGGCGCCGGCGACGAGTTCCTGAAACTGTTCCCCGTCACGGGTTCGCTCGCCGATCACATATATGTGGTCGATCCGCTCGGAAATTTGATGATGCGTTATCCGCGTGACGCCGATCCGCGCCAAATGCTCAAGGACGTCGCGCGGTTGCTGAGGCATTCGAAATGGCAGTGATGTTCCGCGGACCGATGCTCGCCACGGCGCGGGTGGTCGTGCGGCAGGCCACGCTCGGCATCGCGAACCCGATGTCGAGCCTGCTGCCCGTGGCGGTCGCGCACAGCGGCGTCGCCGCGCTTTTGCTGGTTGCTCTGGTGGTGCTAAACTTTAGCTTATCGCTGAAACTGTCACGGTAAATGCCGTTCCAACTTGTTTCTCCAAATTCCGGCGGCTCGCTTGGTGCGGACATTTGACCCTTGGAGAAACAGTTGGATTGGCATAAATAGCTGGAACAGCATAAATGGCCTCCGGTCTCGCCCGCGACTACACGTCCTCGCGCGTCTACCAGTTCTACCAGCTCACCAAGCCGCGCGTCGTGTCGCTCATCGTATTCACCGCGGTGATCGGGATGTTCCTTGCTGTGCCCGGGATGGTTCCGCCGCAGGCGCTGCTCGCCGGCACGCTTGGCATCGCCCTCACCGCGGGCGCGGCGGCAGCGGTCAACTGCCTGGTCGAGCAGAAAATCGACGCAGTGATGGCGCGCACCCGGGCCCGACCGCTTCCGAGCGGACGGCTCACCTCGTTCCAAGCGTTGGTATTTGCCGGCGCCGTGGGCGGCATCGGGCTCGCCGTGCTCTATCACTGGGTGAACGCGCTCACCATGTGGCTGACGCTCGCCACCTTCGTCGGCTACGCGATCGTCTATACGGTGATTCTCAAACCAAGGACACCCCAGAACATCGTGATCGGCGGCGCTTCGGGCGCCATGCCGCCGGTATTGGGCTGGGCGGCGGTGACCGGCGGAGTGTCGGCGGATGCGCTGCTCCTGTTCCTCATCATTTTCGCGTGGACGCCGCCTCATTTCTGGGCGCTCGCGCTCTACCGCAGGCACGAGTACGCGAAGGCGGGCGTGCCGATGCTGCCCGTTACACACGGCGACAAGGTCACGCGGTTGCACGTGCTCTTCTACACCATCATTCTTTTCGCCTGCACCATGGCGCCGTTCGCGACGCGGATGAGCGGGCTCATCTATCTCGCGAGCGCGGTGGCGCTGGGGGTGGTGTTTCTGTATTACGCGGTGAAAATCTACGTGGATTACAGCGACCGCCTGGCGCAGCGCACCTTCCGCTATTCGATTTTCTACCTGAGCACGTTGTTCACGGCATTGCTCGTCGACCATTACTTCAGGTTTTAGGAGCTCTCAAGAAAACCTGTCGTCCTTGCGAAGCCTGCCCTCGAATGCTTTAATCGGGGGGCGGGGACCCATACTGAGCCACCACGAAGCGTGATGCATGGTATGGATTCCCGTTTGGCACGGGAATGACAACAAGCTGTAGTGTCCTGAATCGTTAATTCATTGCACAATTTTCAACGTCGGGGTACGCGCAGCGTTCCCCGACATGTGCTCGGCGCCTGCCTGTGCGTGACCCCACGCAGACAGGTCAGGTGGCCGCCGATGCGGCAACCTGACCTACACTTTCTCGACACGAGCGGCCCCGGGGATTCTGCATCGAAATGATGACTCACGACACCAGCACTGCGCGCGCCTGGCGCGGCATGAAACGGCTTCTCGCAATCGGACTGTTTCTGATCGGTGCAAGCCTGCTCGGCGGATGCGACCGGCCGGACCCCGCGCCGAAGTTCAAGCTGACCGACGTCTCGGGCGCCGATTTCGGCACGGCGCTCAACCTCACCGATCACAACGGCAAGCCGCGCACACTGGGCGACTTCAGAGGCAAGGTCGTGGTGATCTTCTTCGGTTTTACCCATTGCCCGGACGTCTGTCCAACCGCGCTTGCTGAACTGGCGCAGGTAGCGAAGGAACTGGGCAATGACGCAGAGAAGATGCAGGTGCTGTTCGTAACGGTCGACCCCGAGCGCGACACGCCCGAGCTGCTCAGGCAGTATGTCCCGTCGTTCAACCCGAAATTCCTGGGGCTTTACGGGGACGCCGTGGCCACGGCGCGCGCAGCGAAAGAGTTCAAGATCTTCTACCAGAAGCAGCCGCTGCCGGGCGGAAGCTACAGCGTCGACCACTCGGCCGGTACGTATGTCCTGGACCCGCGAGGGCGGTTGAGGCTATTCGCGGGGTATGGCGCCGGCGCTCCGGCGCTGCTGCACGACATCCGCATCCTGCTGCAGTTGTCTTCTTAGCCAATCTTAACCGCCAAGCCGCCGTCCCTCATCCCTGACCCTTCTTGTCTTCTCCCAGAGGGAGAAGGGGAACAATTAGAAAAGCCCCGGACTCGCCGGGGCTTTGGTCAAAAAGTCGGTTCGGTGCTTACGCCGCCGCGGCGATCACGCCTTTCATCTTGGTGAGCGTCTTCGCTTCGATCTGGCGGATGCGCTCGGCGGAGACCCCGAATTCGGAGGCGAGGTCGTGCAGCGTCGCGGATCCCTTCTCGTCGAGCCAGCGTGCTTCGATGATGCGGCGGCTCCTCGCATCGAGAGTATCCAGCGCTTTCTTGAGCCCCTCGCCGTGCAGGCGCGCGGTTTCTTCCTGCTCGATGATGCGGCCGGGCTCGGCATCTTCGGCGGCAAGATAGGCGATCGGCGCGAACTGTGCGTCTTCGTCCTCGCCGAGCGGTTCCAGCGCGATGTCCTGGCCGCCGAGCCGCGTTTCCATCTCGACCACTTCTTCGGCCTTGACACCGAGCTGCTTCGCGACGGCCTTCACTTCTTCGGCGCCCAGCGCGCTAAAGCTCTGCTTCAAGCTCCGCAGATTGAAGAAGAGTTTCCGTTGCGCCTTGGTGGTCGCGATCTTGACGATGCGCCAGTTGCGCAGGACGAACTCGTGGATCTCGGCGCGGATCCAGTGCACGGCGAACGAAACCAGGCGCACGCCACGCTCCGGATCGAAGCGTTTGACCGCCTTCATGAGCCCGATGTTGCCTTCCTGGATGAGATCAGCCTGCGGCAATCCGTAGCCCAGGTAGCCGCGTGCAACCGCAACCACCACTCGCAGGTGCGAGAACACAAGCT